>CAYFUW010000036.1:0-20442 GCA_964346495.1 uncultured Dysgonomonadaceae bacterium | reverse complement strand
CAGCTTAACTCCTAATACCACGCATCTCGTCCCCGCACACTCGAAACTCGAAACGCAAAACTCGCAACTAATTACCAAAAATTCCTATCTTTGTAGTTGTTTACCGTTAAAGGAAAAATGTATGACCCAAAAAAAGATAAATATCGCGGTTGACGGCTTCTCGTCATGCGGCAAGAGTACAATAGCCAAGGATTTGGCTCGGGAATTGGATTACACATATATAGATAGTGGCGCAATGTATAGAGCTGTTGCATTACATGCAATCAGAAGTGGATGGATGAACGACACCCATATTGATGAAAATGCCTTACAGCAAAATATTGAAAAAATAAAAATCGATTTCAAAAGCACAGAGCAAGGTATTCAAGAGATTTATCTGAACGGAGAAAATGTTGAAAAAGAGATTAGAACCTTGCAAGTAGCAAATGGTGCTAGCAGAGTTAGCGCTATAGGATTTGTAAGACGCGAGCTAGTAAAACAACAACAAGAAATGGGAAGAGCAAAAGGCGTAGTAATGGACGGCAGAGATATAGGAACAGTGGTTTTCCCTGATGCCGAACTAAAAATATTTCTAACCGCAACGCCCGAAGTTCGAGCTAAACGCAGATATGACGAGATGGTTGAGAAAGGCCAATCTCCCGTACTAAGCGAAGTAATGGAAAATGTGAAGGAACGCGATTTACGAGATACAACCCGCAGCGAAAGCCCTTTGCGCAAAGCAGATGACGCCATTGAATTGGACAATTCGTCAGTTTCTATCGAAGAACAGCTACAATGGGCACTTGAAAAAGTTTCAGAAGCACTTTCGAAACTAAATGACTAAAACAATTCAAAAAATGAAAATAGATATAGACAAACAATCTGGTTGCTGTTTTGGGGTTGCCAGAGCTATAAGTAAAGTAGAAGAGGAGCTAAAAAAAGGAGGTACACTATACTGCCTGGGAGATATTGTTCATAATAATCTTGAAGTAAAGCGACTTGAGCGAATGGGATTGGTAACAATAAATCATGAACAATTTGAAAAACTAAAAAACGTGAGCGTACTATTGCGTGCACATGGCGAACCACCAAAGACTTACGAAATTGCAGAAAAAAACAATATAGATATTATTGACGCATCTTGCCCCGTAGTGCTTGGCTTACAGAAACAGATAAAGAAAAAATATAGTACTAATCCCGAGCAAGATACACAAATTGTCATTTTTGGGAAACAAGGCCATGCCGAAGTGAACGGTTTGCTCGGGCAAACAGATGGCACAGCTATTGTAATTGAGAGCAAAGAAGATATAGACAAACTCGATTTTTCGAAAAACATTTCACTTTTTTCGCAAACAACAAAACCTTTGGACGAGTTTCAAGAAATAAGTGAAATTATCCAGTCAAAAATGGAAAATGATGCAGTATTTGAATCTTTCGACACCATTTGTCGCCAGGTTTCGAATCGGGTGCCAAATATAAGAGAGTTTGTAGCAAAACATGATTTGGTTTTCTTTATTGCAGGTGAAAAAAGCTCAAACGGTAGAATTCTCTTTGCCGAGTGCAAAAAACACAATCCCAACTCACATTTTATTCATAGACCTGATGAAATAAATGCCGAATTAATAAAAGAAAATATCAGTATCGGCATATGTGGAGCTACCTCTACCCCAATGTGGCAAATGGAAGCAGTGGCAGAAAATATTGAAAAAATCAGGAAAAACAAATAGCCAATTAATAAATATGCCAATGTGCCAATTTTAGACACAATATTTAAGGTAATTGCTCACGCTTTTACCTTTATTATTTCACTGAGTTTTGTAGTGTAACGTGGTGAGAGTTTTTCTTGTTTCATCTTCCAGCGTCTGCTTATATCTTCGGTTGCAAGTGCTACTTTTCTTCCGCCCATAGTTTGATTAATATGGTCAACCGCAGCCATCAGTTTTTTATGTTTTGGATTAGAGTTGTCAAACAGATCGAGCTGCCTGGGCGCATCCGGTATTATATCCATCAAAACAACTCCAGCCTTTTTATACTGATAGCCGTCTCTAAAAATTTTGCTCAACGCTTCGCCTGCAAATTTAGCTAATTCAATGCTAGAGTTAGTGGGAAAAGGTAGTTTCACTACAATACTCTTCCCGTACTGAGGAAGCTCTTTCCTAAACATATTGGTGTGTAAAAACACCATCATTGTCTGTGATGTAGAGTTTTGTGCACGAAGTTTTTCTGCACAAGCCGACGAGAAAGTCACGATACGTTCGCGAAGTTCTTCATATTTTGTATAGGTAGTATCGAATGAACGAGTGACAGCAATCGTTTTTCTATTCTTAACTTCATCGAGTTGCAGAGCGGGAATACCTTGAAGTTCCATCTTTAGCTTTAATCCAACAACCGACATGTTACGCTTTATCCAATAATCTGATAACTGCGTAAAATCCCACGCTTTTTTGACGCCAATATATTTCAACTTTTTGGCATACTGCCTGCCAATCCCCCATACATCTTCAATATTGACCCAACGCAGTGCTTTAACTCTCTTTTCTTCGCTGTCAATCATATAGACACCACCGGTCTTGTACGGAAACTTCTTGGCTATATGATTGGATATTTTTGCTAAAGTTTTTGTAGGTGCAAATCCCACACATATCGGGATGCCCAGCCACTTCATAACTTTCGCTCTCATATCATAACCCACGCTGCAAATATCCAAATGCTCAAATCCTTTGAATGAAAGAAATGCTTCATCAATACTATAAACTTCAACATCGGGAGTATATTCAGACAATATTTGCATAACTCGCGCACTTAAGTCGCCATATAAAGCGTAATTGCTCGAGAAAACGTGCACACCGTTTTTAATAAAAATCTCTTCGTTTTTAAATGCAGGTGCACCCATCGGTATTCCTAAAGCTTTGGCTTCGTTGCTTCGAGAAATAACGCACCCATCGTTGTTTGACAAAACCACGACAGGCTTTCCGTTCAAATCGGGACGAAAAACACGCTCGCATGAGACATAAAAGTTATTGCAATCTACAAGAGCAAACATTTCACACTTTTTTTATCACGTAAGAGACTATACCCCAAACAAGAAAATTATTGTCGGAAGTAACTTTTATCGGTTTGTACTGTTCGTTGGCTGGAATTAAAAGAATATGGTCTTTTTCGATTCGTAACTGCTTCAATGTAAACTCGCCATCGATAAAGCAAACGGCAATTTTTCCATCTTCCGCTTCGAGGCTACGATCAATTACAAGAATATCGCCATCACTGATTCCAAGTCCCGACATAGAGTCTCCAGAAACTTTCCCGTAGAAAGTCGCACTCGGATGTGATATCAATTCTCGATTCAGATCAATTCCCGGATCAAGAAAATCGTTTGCAGGTGACGGGAATCCTGCTTTTAAACCCGGCGCCATCGGCAATTCCAGGCTGGAGTCGGTTATCGTAGAGTATATTTTTATCTTATCGGATGAGTGCAATAGTGTTGTCATTTTTATATCGATTTATCAACAAAGATAAACATTGTATATGAGTTTTCATTTTAATAAAGATTAAATATGAGAATCATTTTACAGAAAATTATCATTGTCAAAACTTCCATATTTAAAAAAACAATTATCTTTGTGGCTTACATAAAATTAGATTTTTCTATTGTTTAAATCTGATTTCGTTTTATTATTGATATAAACACTGTTTTTGCTTATTTTCATTTCATACTTTTATCAATGAAACCAACTATATAAATAAAATATTAGTAATCATTAAAAATAATTTTCCATAGTTTTTTATGAATAAACCAACCATTTTAAAATCGATTGCATTGTTGATATGCTTGTTTATGTTCTCCACAACTCATGCACAATCAACACAAGCCGACAAAACCATGATCGGCAACCTTACACCTGAAGTAAAAGCAGAGAATAACAGAAGTTTTGTAGCCACAGCACCACCCACAGGCAATCCTATCAGTATTGCTGAGTTCGAAAGAATGTCTGGTGTAGTTGTAGCATATCCTTTTGGAATACCAATGAGCCTTATTAAGGAAATGGCGAAAGATGCACTGGTTTATACCATTGTTGCAAACAACAATCAACAAAATACAGTAAAAAACCAATATCAACAATACGGAGTAAATCTGGACAATTGCCGCTTCTTCATAGCACCAACAGATAGCTATTGGACAAGAGATTACTCTCCATGGTTTATATCTTATGGCGATAACCAAATAGGTGTTGTGGATTTCCCCTACAATCGTCCGAGACCTAATGATGACGAAATACCCAAGGTTATAGCCAATGCATTAGGGATTAGCTGGTTTGGAATGGATGTTGTACAAACCGGTGGAAACTATATGACAGATGGTTATGGCATTGCAGCATCTTCGCACATTGCTTATACCGAAAATCCATATATCTCTAATGAAGAGGTAGATAATAGAATGAAAAATTATTTAGGAATCACTAAGTATCATGTAGTAGATGACCCAAATAATACATACATCGACCACATCGACTGTTGGGGTAAATTCTTAGCTCCAGATAAAGTATTAATCAGATCGGTGCCCACATATCACCCACAATATGACGAGATTGAGGAGACTGCTGAATACTTTGCAAATGCTATATCGGGATACGGATATCCATATAAAGTATATAGAGTTTATACTCCACAAAATCAACCCTATTCAAATTCATTAATATTGAATGATAAAGTTTTTGTTCCAATAACAGGTTCAGCGAACGATGAAGCGGCACTGCAAGTATATAGAGATGCCATGCCCGGATATAAAGTTTTCGGTGTACAGGAAAATCCATATACTCCATGGGAGTCTACCGATGCTCTGCACTGTCGCACACACGAAATGGCTGATTTAGGCTGGCTGAGAATTAATCATATTCCTTTTAATGGCTCTGTTGACAGCAATGCAAACATGACAATTACTGCAGAAGTAACTCCACACAGCGGAAAAGAAGTATATCCCGACTCAGTTTTGTGTTATTACAGAGTAAATGCTGCTGCAACTGATGAGTATAATCACGTTGTAATGACAAAAACGACAGGGAATAAATATACAACATCTTTCGCAAATGTTCCCGAAGGATATAAAGTAGAGTACTATCTGTTTGCCGCCGACAAATCGGGCAGAAGAGAATTTCACCCATTTATCGGACAACCTGACCCACACGTTTTCTGGAAAGGTCAACTTCAAACAGCACAAGCCGAAATAAACCAAACTACAGTTAGCTACGAGGTGGAAGAAGGCAATATTGCTGATGGAACAATTGAACTTGCCAACAATGGTGGTGCCGAACTTAATTACAGAACACTAATTGAATATCCGGATGCTAAAAGATTTAATTGGTTAAATTTAGAAGAGCCATTTGGTACAGTAGCAGCCAATAGCGTTGAAAACATAAAAATATCTTGCAATAGTGAAGGCTTAGAAATAGGCGACTATAGTGCAAATATCTATTTTATGACTAACGACTTGGATAACGACACTATAAAAGTTGAGGTTAAACTATCTGTTACAATGAACTCTGCAATAGATGCCACAGAGTACGCTAACAGACAGTTAAAAGCAAAACCAAATCCGTTTAAAGATAATTTGGATATTAATTTCTCTGTTAATAAAACAGGTAATTATAGTTTGACTATATACAATTCGTTGGGAGTTGTGGTTTATAAAACAGATAAAAAAGAGTTTTATCAAGGTAAGCACAATTTAACAATAGACACACAAAACTTTGCTCCCGGACTTTATACAGTAGTACTAAAAGGTAGAGGAGTAAACGAATCGGTGAAAGTGATAAAACAATAATTTAAGACACAAGACACAAGACACAAGAACCAAGACTTTTGGATTTACGATTTATTTATCGAAGAATTGTAGGGACGTGATATTATCGCGTCTCTTTTTTTTACTTTCTTCCAAGACCTTAGTGGCATTTGAAAGGACCATGCCGAAGGGATTTGCAATCCCGACATTCCAAAAGGTTTACTCGTTTACTATCTACATGTTCACTGAATAATATTACGGTACTCTGTACCTTCTTTCTACAATGCTGTCAATGGCTACAAATATTTTGCTGCTCTGTTGCATTTGGCTGAAATTGGGAGACGAGGCTGTACCTTCATTATACGCACATTGCGGTTTTAATCCGCATTGTGCATAAAAATAGGCTACGGACAATGACAAGCGATAAGTGATAAATGATAAGTGATAATGCGAATCGTAAATCCTTTGCGTGCTTTGCGACATTCTTAGCGACCTCTGCGAGAGACCAAAACTCTCCTATTCCAATATATAAAATAGAAAAGGGCTGACTCCATTTTGGAAATCAGCCCTTTATTTCTTTATAAATGAAAATATTATTTCATCTGGTCAAATCCTTTGCCATAAACTCCTACCACATTGCTTTGCGAGATAAACGCATCTTTATCTATACGCTTCACGAGCCTGAAAATAGATGTGGACTCGGTTTTTCTAGTAAGAACAATTAATATTTTTTGTGGCTGTTGAGTGTAAGAACCTACTCCGTCAATAATAGTACACCCACGATGCAATTCCGAATTTATATGTTCAGCAATCTCTTCGTATTTTTTTGAGAAAATAAAGAACTGAACAGATTGTCTTGAACCGCTAATAACCATATCAACTGCATAATACAACACAGCAATAACAATAAGTCCGTAAATTATCTTTTCAAGACTTTGAAACAAGAACCAAGAGCTTGAAATAATAATAATATCAACATACATTAGTCCTCGTCCCATGCTGATATAGCGATATTTGGTAATAATAGCTCCAATAATATCGGTACCACCGGTTGTACTATTCATTGAATAAATTAAACCTAAGCCAACACCACAAGTTATTGCTCCGATAATACTTGCCATAAGCGGGTCAGCATTTGGCAGAATAGCACTAGTAATATACTTTTCGGCAAGTCCGATAGCAAGTGTAAGACCAAATGCACCAAAAAGTGTATTAATTACAAATTTTCTCCCTAAAATAAACCATGCAAAAATCAATAATACCAAATTGACAACAAAGGTAGTAACCCACACAGGAAGCCCTGTAGAATAGTTAACCAACAGAGAGACACCGGCAAGTCCACCTGTAACAATTTTATTAGGCATTAAAAAGCCAGTTAATCCGATAGCATAAAGTACCAACCCGATTGTAATGACCAAATAATCGCGCCACACAAATGATTTGAGATACTTTTTTGTTTGTAAATTCATAACATCAAATTTTTATTTATTATCCTGATTTTTTACTTAAATAAGACTATTGGAGTGTTTTACAACACAACATTAACTATCTTCTTTGGAACAATGATAACCTTTTTAGGAGTTTTGCCTTCAATCCATTTTTGAGAATTGGGATGCTCTAGCACCGTTTTTTCGATTTCGGCATTTGTAGCATCAGCGGCAAATTCCAAAACAAATCTCGATTTTCCGTTAAACGAAATTGAGTATGGGAAAGAGTCTTCTTTCAGATACTCTTCGTTAAATTGGGGCCACTCGGCATCGCATACCGATGTGTTGTTTCCCAGTTTATGCCACAACTCTTCGCTAATATGCGGTGCGAAAGGCGACAAACAAACAACAAAATCGCTCAATACCTGGCGATTGTTGCTTTTCAGTGCAGAAAGTTCGTTCAGACAGGTCATAAATGCCGAAACCGAAGTATTGAACGAAAACACTTCTATATCTGACGTTACTTTTTTAATAAGTTTGTGTATAGATTTCAACTCATCTTTTGTAGGTTCGTTGTCAGAAACTTCGAACTGATCATCTTTGTAGAACAATGCCCAAAAACGACGCAAGAAACGAAGCACACCATCAATTCCGTTAGTGTTCCACGGTTTAGATTGCTCCAACGGACCTAAGAACATTTCGTACAGACGCAATGTGTCGGCACCGTATTTTTCTACAATATCGTCGGGATTAACCACGTTGAACATCGATTTTGACATCTTCTCTATCGCCCAACCGCAAATATATTTGCCATCTTCAAGAATAAACTCGGCTGTTTTGTATTCCGGGTTCCAATTGCGGAAAGCTTCAATATCCAAAATATCGTTTTCAACAATGTTTACATCCACGTGAATTGGTGTAACATCATATTCATCTTTCAGATTCAACGAAACAAATTTGTTTGTATTTTTGATACGATAAACGAAATTGCTACGTCCCTGAATCATTCCCTGATTTACAAGTTTTTTGTATGGCTCTTGTTCGCAAGAAACACCCAAGTCGTAAAGGAATTTATTCCAAAAGCGGCTGTAAATCAAGTGTCCGGTAGCATGTTCGGTACCTCCGATATATAAATCCACATTGCGCCAATATTGATTTGCATTTTCTGAAACCAACGCATCGTTGTTCTGCGGGTCCATATAACGCAAGTAATATGCCGACGAACCTGCAAAACCGGGCATCGTACTCAACTCAAGCGGATAACCATCTTTTGTACACCAATTTTTAGCTCTTCCAAGTGGAGGTTCGCCCGATTCGGTTGGAAGGAATTTATCTATTTCCGGTAATTCAAGCGGAAGTTCGCTCTCATCAATGGTATAAGGCATTCCGTCTTTATAATAGATCGGGAATGGCTCTCCCCAGTAGCGTTGACGAGAAAAAATAGCATCACGCAAACGGAAATTCACCTTTCTGAATCCGAGTTTTCTCTTTTCCACCTCTTCAATTGCTGCGGGAATAGCTTCTTCAACTGTCATCCCGTTTAGGAAATCGGAATTTATCATAATTCCCTCTTTCGCATCGAAACTCTCTTCCGAAATATCGCAACCTTCAATCAGTGGAATAATCGGGAGATTGAAATGTTTGGCAAAAGCGTAGTCGCGACTATCGTGTGCAGGAACAGCCATAATTGCTCCCGTTCCGTAACCAGCCAAAACGTAATCGGAAATCCAAATCGGAATCGGCTCATTTGTAAACGGATGTACTGCATACGAACCTGAAAAAACTCCCGTAACAGCTCTGTCGGAAATACGTTCACGCTCGGTACGACTTTTTGTTCTTTCAATGTACGCCTCCACTTCAGCACGTTGCTCATCGGTTGTAAGTTGCTCTACCAATTCACTTTCAGGTGCAAGAACCATAAAAGTTACACCAAAAATTGTGTCGGCACGAGTGGTAAAAATATCGAAACTCTCTCCCGATTGTGTTTTGAATTTCATCTCTGCACCTACCGATTTCCCAATCCAGTTTCGTTGTGTCTCTTTCAGAGAATCTGTCCAGTCCAAATTATCCAAACCGTTCAACAATCTGTCTGCATAAGCCGAAACACGCAAGCACCATTGACGCATTTTGCGTTGCTCAACCGGATGCCCGCCACGAATAGAAACTCCTTCGCTCACTTCATCGTTAGCAAGAACAGTTCCCAGATTTGGACACCAATTTACCATAGTATCGCCCAGATAAGCAATGCGGTAATTCATCAATATCTCTTGTTGCTCTTTTTCAGATTTGGCGTTCCACTCATCTGCAGAGAAGATCATCGGTTCGCTGCAAGCCAAATCCAACCCTTCTGTTCCCTGTTTCGAGAAAACTTCAACAAGTTCTTCGATAGGGCGTGCCTGTTGTGCCTGATTGCAATAGTAGGAGTGAAACATTTTTATAAATGCCCACTGTGTCCATTTATAATAATGTGGGTCACAGGTCTGTATTTCACGACTCCAATCGTAAGAAAAACCTATTTTATCTAACTGCTCACGATAACGTGCAATATTTTCCTTAGTTGTGATTGCCGGATGCTGCCCGGTTTGTATTGCGTACTGCTCGGCGGGAAGTCCGTAAGCATCGTAGCCCATCGGGTGAAGCACATTGTAGCCCTGCAATCTTTTAAATCTCGAAAAAATATCGGAAGCGATATATCCAAGCGGATGTCCCACATGCAATCCAGCTCCCGAAGGATAAGGAAACATGTCGAGCACATAAAACTTGGGCTTCGATGTATCTTCTGTTACTTTATATGTTTGGTGGTCAACCCAATACTGTTGCCATTTTTTTTCTATTTCTCCGAAATTGTATTCCATTTTTCTATTATTTTTTTTCGCAGTGCAAAGATAATGATTTATTGTAAAACATTTTAGTATTGATGAAAATAGATTTTTCGCGTTGCGGGTTTCGGGTTACGAGCTTGCCCGTTGCGTGGTGCGTGGCACGGGTTTCGTGGTGCGAGTATTTAACCCCTCCGCTTCGCTCGTCCCCTTAAAATAAGGGGACAACAACTGTATACATATACAATCGAAAATCGCCACGTTTCTACAATTCTACTCGTCGGAGGGATTGGTAATCCCGACTTATAAAGGTAAAAAGTCTTTTTCCCTGGCTCTTGCGTCTTGTATCTAAAAAATTATTTACCTTTGTGCAAAGTCAATCTCACTCAACAAATAAGAATATTATGGCATACGAAATAGAACGAAAGTTTCTCGTGAAAGGCGATTATAAATCTCATTCATCGAAAAGTTTTCGTATAAAACAGGGTTATCTTTCACTATCGGGTAAAAGTGTTGTACGTGTTCGTATAAAGGGCGAAAAAGCATTTATTACAATCAAAAATATTCCCGAAAAAGAGACTATAGTCCGCAACGAGTGGGAATATGAAATTCCTGTTAGCGATGCCGAACAGATGTTACAACTGTGCCAAAGTTCGATAATCGACAAGACACGTTATTTAGTGAATGTAGGCAATCACGTGTTTGAAGTTGATGAGTTTTATGGCGATAACGAAGGTTTACTTATTGCTGAAGTTGAATTGGAAGACGAAAACGAATCTTTTGAAAAACCCGATTGGCTTGGCGACGAAGTAACCGGAAATATAAGATACCATAATTCGTATATTTCGCTTCATCCGTATAAAGAGTGGAAAGATTTGGGATTGTAGATTTCGGATTTGGGAATTTTTGGAAAAGTAGCAGCTACTTAAACCAAATAATTGTTATCTTTTCCGTATCTTAACTATCTCTATTTCCGAAAGATATTGCATCATTCCAAAACCACACTCATAATTGGTTTCCAATAAATAGTATTCGATATATACATTTAATTCATCTACTTTGAACTTGTCATCTAAATTAGTTGGATGATAATCCACACCATCTATTGAAACACTCCAACCACACCCATCAACTGCCGGATCTGCGAAGTTTATGGTTGCATCTGATTTTAGTAAATTACTTGTATCTTTCTCACATCCTGTTACACCCATGAACAGAAAGAATGTGATTGCAAATAATAAAATTGTTCTAGCTTTCATGATTTATCAGTTAAAATTTTTGTTCCTCTATATTATAGATGATAAAAGTGGGAAAATGCTGCATCGGAAAAACACTTTAACATCTATTTAACAAGTTTTTAGTGAACACATAAACTTTTTGGAAGTCGGGATTGCAAATTCCTCCAAAGTGGGTTACGTGGTAAGGGTTGCGGGGTTCGTGGTGTATGCCACCGTATTATTACGAGTTCTTGTCATTTCGAACAAAGTGATAAATCTATTCTCTTAAATATATTTTTTAGCTCGCAAAGAGCGCAAAGGGTTTCATAAAAAAATTACGATTTGCATCATCACTCATCGCTCATCACTCGATTTTTATGCACAATGCGGATTCTAACCGCAATGTGCTTTTAACGAAGCCAAAGGCATCGTCTCCCTTTCGCCAACTCTCCCATTCACGCAGTCGCCCTCTCTCCCACTCTCAAAGTTTCCCACTCTCAAAATCACTGCATTCTCTTAATAATACTATACGACTGTACAATACCCAACTCTCCGGCTTTTCTCAAATCGTCCAATCCGGAAGCGGTTTCGCCGATTGATAGACGAGAAATTCCTCTGTTGAAAAAGGCTTCGGCAAAATCGGGTTGCAATTCGATTGCTTTGTTGTAGTCGGCGATAGCGGCACGATAATCTTTTTCGATAAAAAATATTTCGGCACGATTGTAATAGGCGTAAAAATCGGCACTATTTAGCTCAATGATTATATCATAATCTTTTTTCACCTCATCGTAACGTTTCGACTTTACCGAAATTTCGGGCATTGTCACGGTCGATTTCTTTGTTTGTGTTGTTTGCGAAATTGTTATCTCGTTAAACTCTGCTTTTATCGGCTCGGGTTCTATCGGGTCTAACTCCACCTGTTTTGTTAAAATAACCGCTCTTGCAAAATATGCATTTGTATTTCTCTGATTCAATTCGATCACCTTGTTAAAATCTTTCAGGGCACTTTCGTAATCTTGCAACAAAGCAAAATCTATTCCTCTGCCAAAGTATAACGATTCGTTATCAGGACTTTGCGATATCAGCTTAGAGTAGTTTTCGATAGATTGAAAATGGGTTTTCACCTGAAATTCATTGAGCGGCAATTCGTTGTTTACCATCTTCAACGTCCAGTTTAGATTCAGATTCTGATTTGCTTTTTCCAACGACTCAGAGTAGTAAACCGGACGCCTTACGTCAAGCCTTTTTTCGTAATATGTCAACACAAATTTAGGTTCGAGAGCAATTTGTGTGTTTCTATCTTGTACTTTTCCTCGCGTTTCGCGTTGATATTTATTTTTACTCTGTTCTGTTGTCTTTTTATCGGCAATAACTAACAGATTAAATTTCTCGATATCGGTATCTGTCTGTTCTCGAGTATCTTTTGTGTCGGATTTCTTTGCAATTTTTCTGCCGTCTTCGGCGTCAACTGTCGCTATTTTTCTGGCTTTTGCCTCTTCGTTTCGGGCAAGAAGATAATCTTTTTCGGCACCTCGCAAGTCATTCAATTGACGTTTCAAATCTGCACGCATATAGTAACCCGTGAAGAAATCGGGATGTTCTTCCAATACACGATTCAAGTCATTGATTGCTTCCGGTAAATTCCCTATCTCGTTGTGCAACATTGCTCTATTCAAATAGGCTATAGTGTTGGTCGGTTCTAACTCTATAACTTTGTCAAAATCTTTGATAGCTCTGTTATTATCGGCAACTTGCGATCGTAGCAATCCTCTGTTGAAACGGGCAATCAGATTATCTTCGTCCATTTCTATAACTCTGTCATAGTCTGCCATTGCACCACGCAAATCGTTAAGATGATATTTTACCAATCCTCTGTTTATGTAATTCCCTTCGAAATACGGGTCGAGACGAATAGCTTCATCCAGATCGGCAAGAGCTTTATTGTACTCTTTTTGTTGCAGATAGATAACTCCTCTTGCAGAGAAAGATTGAGCCGTGTATGGGTCAACTTCAATCGCCTTTTCGATATTCTGCAGAGCTTTTACTGTGTCTTGCATTTCCAAATACATCTGCGCACGAGTCAGGTAACCGGGCGAATAGTCGGGAAATCGGCGAAGCAAAACTTCAAAAAACTTATCGGCGGTTTCATACTCCTTCATCTCGGCATTCACAATTCCCATATTTACCAACGTGAGCCTGTCTTCGGGAAAAAACTCTAAACTCCGTTTATAATCGGATGCAGCTTCTAAAAACTTATCTTGATTTTGTCTTGATGCTCCACGAAGTTGATAAGCCGCAGTGTAATACGGATTTCGCTCCAAACACAAATCGGCATCCTCTTCGGCACCTTTAAAATCGTCGAGCATAAATTTTGCCATTGCCCTATAGTAATATGGGTCAGCAAGATATGGCTTTGCCGAAACTACCTGATTGAAATATTGAATTGCCAGCACATAATCTTCAAAATAGAGCGCATTTTTCCCGATGGTCATCACTCTGTTTGTGTTTACTTGTGCTGTTACCGACAATGTTGTCGTGAATATTAAAAGCGATATGATTATTTTTTTCATCAGTTTTCTGATTGTTGTATTATATTTTGACAAATCGTCTAAGCTACAGTTTAAATAAACTCTATAACTCTTCTTTTATTTTCCGTTTCACGGATATTAATCTTTTGAGTCTGTTCCGGCAGAATCGGTTCAATAATTTGAGGCCACTCGATAAAACAGATATTTCCGCTATGAAAATACTCAGCACAACCAAAATCTATTGCCTCCTCAATTTTATACACTCTATAAAAATCGAAGTGATATATAGGGTCGGCATCTCCTCTGCCATACTCGTTTACGATTGCAAAAGTGGGACTTGTAATTGTTTCGTCAACACCCAGTTTTTCACATAATGCTTTAATAAATGTGGTTTTACCTGCACCCATATCGCCATAAAAAGCAAAAATAACGTTATCTTTCATGTTGTCGATAAACGTCTGTGCAGCTGCATCCAATTCGGATAAATCGTTAATTTCTATTTTCATATTCTATTTTGGCAAAAGCGTTATAAATGGAATTATCATCTCTTCCATCGATATTCCACCATGCTGAAACGTGTTGTTAAAGTAAGATACGTAATAGTTGTAGTTATTGGGATATGCAAAAAAATCTTCGTTGAGAGCAAAAACATATTTTGTGCTCACGTTGGGCGAAGGCAATCCTATTTTGTCGGGATTTGAAACGGCAAATACTTTTTTACCGTCGTAAGCAAGGTTTTTCCCCAATTTGTAACGCAAATTTGTATTGGTATTTCTGTCTCCGACAATTCGTTGTGCATTTTTCACTCTGATTGTGCCGTGATCGGTAGTAACTATTACTTTATAACCCTTTTCAGCTATTTTTTTCATCAATGTAAGCAGTGGCGAATGCATAAACCAGGAACGTGTCAGAGAGCGATATGCCGCCTCATTCGATGCAAGTTCCCTAATCATTCTCGACTCTGTTCTGGCGTGAGAAAGCATATCGATAAAGTTGAAAACCAAAACGTTCAGTTCGTTTTTCTCCAGCTCTGTAAATTGAGTAACCAACTTTTCCGCCTCAACATTTGTATTTATTTTGTGATACGAAAAGGTGTGCTTTCTTCTGTATCTGTCAAATTGAGATTGAATTAACGGCTCTTCCAAAAGGTTTTTGCCCTCTTCGTCCTCTTCATCGACCCACAAATCGGGAAATAGTTCGGAAATCTGTAAAGGCATCAAACCCGAAAAAATTGCATTTCGTGCATACTGCGTTGCTGTGGGTAAAATACTGAAATATGTATCTTCGAAAAAGGTAAAATCTTCGGCTACAAGATCTTTTATCGTGTGCCATTGGTCTAAACGGAAATTATCAATGAGAATAAAAAATAGTTTCTCACCTTTATCTAAAGAAGGGAAAATATAGGTTTTGAACAAATCGTTACTCATTACCGGTCGCGATTCGTCACCTTCAAACCACGATTCGTAATTTCGTTTTACAAATTTACCAAACTCCTGATTAGCTTCAGCTTTTTGCATCATAAGCATCTCTTCCATAGGATTTTGGCTATTAGAAAACTCCAATTCCCAATATACAAGTTTTTTGTAAACCTCCTGCCAATCTTTCGTAGAATTACAAGAGTTTATTTCGGTACTCAATCTGTTAAACTCTTCACGATAACTTACCGTATTTTGTTGACTGATGATGTTTTTTTGGTCGAGATTTTTCTTGATAGTCAGCAAAATCTGATTCGGGTTGACAGGCTTTATCAGATAATCAGCAATTTTTTTACCTATTGCTTCATTCATAATTCCCTCATCCTCACTTTTGGTAATCATCACAACCGGAACATTTGGCAACAACTCGTTTATCACCACCAAAATTTCCAAACCTGACAAACCGGGCATATGCTCATCCAGGAATATCATATCGTAATACGATGTGCGACATTTTTCGATTGCATCTTGTCCGCTGTTTACCGTATCAACAGAGTAGCCTTTCTCCTCCAAAAACAGTATATATGGTTTTAATAAATCTATTTCATCATCAATCCATAAAAAATGGGCGTTTTTCATAACTACATTCTTTTATTCTATAAATATTTTCTACAAATATACGCATAATCAGATGTATTCTGAACTATTTTTTGAAAAACTAAAACTGTAATCGCCTTTTTCAACAATATTTTACATTTGTATGTTTCGGAAAAAAGATTTATTTTTGTTTGCTTTTAATTCAACAACAAAACAGACAACAATTTATCGTTGTGGTTTAAGGCATTAGCTGAGAAGAAAAAAATTCAAAAATAATTATCAAAATAATAAACTTATGACTATTTCAGAAAAATCCAAACAATTCATTGCACAGGAAGATAAATACGGTGCACACAACTATCATCCGCTACCAGTGGTATTATCACGTGGTGAAGGCGTTTATGTATGGGACGTTGACGGAAAAAAATATTTCGATTTTCTATCGGCATATTCGGCTGTGAACCAAGGACACTGCCATCCGAAAATTGTAGGCGCATTAAAAGACCAGGCTGAAACGCTATGCTTGACATCACGCGCATTCTACAACGATTGTTTAGGACCATACGAAGAGTTTGTACACAACTATTTCGGTTACGACAAAATGCTACCGATGAACTCAGGTGCAGAAGCAGTAGAAACATCACTTAAGCTTGCTCGTAAATGGGGTTATCAGAAAAAAGGAATTCCACAAAATGAAGCAATAATTGTTGTTTGTGAAGCTAACTTCCACGGACGTACAATTACAATTGTATCGCTTTCAACCGACCCCGATGCACGCGCAGATTACGGACCATATACACCGGGAATTGAAGTTATTCCCTATAACAACGTAGATGCATTAAAAGATATTTTAGAGAAAAAAGGTGATAAAGTTGCCGGATTCCTAGTTGAACCGATACAAGGTGAAGCAGGTGTTTTCGTACCCGATGATGGTTATTTGAAAGCATGTTACGATTTGTGTAAAAAGCACAACGTTCTTTTCATTGCCGACGAAGTACAAACAGGAATTGCACGCACAGGAAAACTATTATGTTGCGACCACGAAAACATCCGTCCCGACATTGTAGTTTTAGGAAAAGCTATTTCAGGTGGTGTATTGCCCGTTTCAGCAGTACTTGCCGACGATGATATTATGATGACAATAAGACCGGGACAACACGGTTCTACTTTCGGCGGATTCCCGTTGGCATGTAAAGTTGCAACTGCTGCATTGGAAGTTGTAAGAGACGAAAAATTGGCTGAAAGAGCAGAATATTTAGGAAAAATATTCCGTGAAGAGATGAAGAAAATTGACAGCCCGTTCGTAACGGTTGTACGCGGAAAAGGACTTTTGAATGCAGTAGTAATTGAGCCACACAATGGAAAAGAAGCTTGGGATGTATGTCTGAAAATGGCAGAAAACGGATTGTTGGCAAAACCGACACATCAGCACATCATCCGCTTTGCTCCTCCTTTGGTTATCACTGAAGAAGAATTGATGCAAGCTGTTGAAATTATTAAAGAATCAATCAAAACACTTGAATAAACAAATAAATCATATTACTGTCTCAAAAGCAAAGCTATATTGTGGAACTTTTGAGACAGTTTTTTTAACGTAAAACAATAAACTTCAATCTTATAAAATGCAGACAACCTCAAAAATATTAATGGTTCGTCCGGCTCGTTTCGGATTTAATGAAGAGACGGCTGCAAACAACTATTTTCAACAAAAAACGCCACAAGACAATGTCGCCGAAAAAGCCTTACAAGAGTTTGACACTTTCGTGGAACTACTTCGTGCAAATGATGTGGATGTAACTGTCGTTCAAGACACTCCTGAGCCATGGACACCCGATTCAATTTTTCCGAACAACTGGTTTTCATCGCATATTACAGGTGAATTGGTTCTATATCCGATGTTTGCCGAAAACAGAAGAATGGAACGAAAACCTGAAATTTTGGATCTTTTGAAAAGAAAAATGGACCATCCCAAAGTTATCGACCTAACTCATTGGGAAAAAGAAGGTGAGATTTTGGAAGGTACGGGAAGTATGATTTTTGACCGTGATCGCAATATAGCTTATGCATGCCGTTCAGCAAGGACATCGGAAAAGGTGTTGCGCGATTTCTGCTCAAAAATGAACTTTGAAGCTGTAGTTTTTGATTCATTCGATAAAAATGACCAGCTAATCTATCATACCAATGTTATGATGGAAGTGGGCAAACAAGTTGCCATTGTTTGTTTAGAATCGATTAAGAACGAAGACGAACGCGAAAAAGTAGTATCAAAGCTTACTTCAACCGGAAAGATAATTGTTGATATTACACTTGATCAGGTGGAACATTTCGCAGGCAATATGCTTGAAGTGAAGAGTCGCAACGGAAACCCGATTATGATTATGTCGGTTGCAGCACGCAAAGCACTCACACCGCAACAAGAACAAACGATTGAAACATACAATAAAATCATTTCACCCGAACTAACAACTATAGAAACTAACGGTGGTGGCTCGGCAAGATGCATGATTGCGGAAATTTTCTACTAATATTGTAGATAATCACTCTATTTTATCAAACTATTCATGTTTTTTATTTTCTTTGCACAGAAATAGAGTAATTAAATTTTAAATTAATAAATTATGTCATTTAGATCAGAACTTAAAGAGTTTTTAATGCGCGGCAATGTAGTTGACATGGCTGTGGGTATTGTAATAGGTGGAGCATTTGGCAAAATAGTAACATCATTTGTAAATGATATTCTTATGCCACCCATCTCGTTGCTTTTCGGTCAAACTAATTTTGTTGACCTGAAAGTAGTATTAAAACAAGCAGTAATAGACGCTGCAGGTACAGAAACAATCCCTGCAATTACATGGAATTATGGCGCATTTATTCAGGCAGTAGTTGACTTTTTGATTGTTGGAACTGCAATATTTATGGTTATCAAAGCGATGAATTCTTTGAAACGCAAAAAAGAAGAAGAACCTGCTGCAGATCCAGAACCAACAAAAGAAGAAGTATTACTTACCGAAATTCGTGATTTATTGAAAAATAAATAAACGGTAGAAATAACGATAACTTAAGACCTAACAGGCTTCATAAACCTGTTAGGTCTTTTTTGTATGCACAACATTCATCGAGTTTTTAATACCCTGATTTCCAAAACCATTTAAAATACATTGAAAATATTTACCTATTTTTGTAACCAAAGTCCGATTTGTGTTGTCTTATGGATGTAAACAAATTATTTACCTTTTAAATTATTAAGATTATGACTGATGTATTTGCAATTTTAGGAGTTTTTTTCACACCTGTATTACTTGTTTGGGTTATTCTAGAATACAGAAAATCGAAGTTACGCAGCAATGAACGCATGGCTCTTATTTCCCAAGGAATTATTCCTCCAGAAGAAGAGGTAAAACCAAGAAAACCCACTCCCAATCTATTAATATCTCTTCGTAACGGGATTACTTTTATAGGGATAGCAATCGGAATTATCGTAGCTTTCTTTATTTCGGAAAATATGGAGTTATATGAAGAGAAAGCCTTCGCGATTTACACCGCTTCTATTTTGTTGTTTTTGGGTATCGGTTATCTGATTTACTTCTTTGTAACACGTAATATGAAGATGCCCGTTGATGATGAAACCTATTAACAGTAGGAAAAAACAGTCGCGATGAACGAAAATCAGCGAGTCCAGCAAGTCCTTTCGGGCAACACTTCCGCTTTCAGCTATTTTGTTGAAACATATCAGGATATGGCGATTACTATCGCCTATCGGATTTGTGGCAACAGGCAGGATGCGGAAGATGTCGTGCAGGAGAGTTTCGTGAAAGCGTATCGCAATTTGCATTCGTTCCGAAATGAGAGTAAATTTTCGTCGTGGCTATATCGCATTGTTTATAATACAGCAGTAAATCACACCAAAATAAAAATGTGGATAAGCGACTCAGACGTAGAACTCACATATATAAATATAGAAAGTTCCGATTTCGATACCGAACAACAAATTCTTGCTGCTGAAAGAACCGAAATAGTACAAAACATTTTAAACATTATGCCGAAAGGCGATGCTTTGTTGCTCACATTATACTATATGGAAGATAACTCGATAAGGGATATTGCCAAAATTACAGGATTAAACGAAACAAACGTGAAGGTAAAACTATTTCGTGCCAGAAAACTTTTTAAAGAATTGCTTGTAAAGTCAAATGAATTCCAATATGTCTAAACTTTTAAAATGATGAACGAAAACAATATACATACCGATGACAAATTTATCCATCAACTGATGCAATCATCAAAACAACAGGCACCTGAAAACCTAAAATATATGATTATGCAGCAGATTGAAACTGAAAAATCGCTTATTCCTCAACAAACGGAAAAAAGTCGTCAGGCAAACGAATTGTTGAACAGTTTCAAAACAATTTTCGGTACAATTTATGTTCTGATAGCAGCGTTGATTGTCGTGGCTTTTATTATGAAAGGAAAAGATTTTCTGCTATCAATTGAGTTTTTTGCTGTTTTGTCATTAATTGTTTTAGTGGCCACCGTTTTTTGGCTTTTGGCACAAGTTGAATATCGGGTTAGGCGAAAACATAAATAGATGAAAGAACCAAGAGCAAAGAACCAAGACTTTGTAATTAGATGTCTCGTCCTAAAAAAAGTTTACACATTTTGTCATACTTTTTCTTTTGTCTTT
>CAYFUW010000035.1:0-20513 GCA_964346495.1 uncultured Dysgonomonadaceae bacterium | reverse complement strand
TATTGTTCCTTTTTTTAGACAGCCTAATCCTCTCCTTCTTTTTATACACCTCATCTTATATGCATAACACTCCATCTCACTTAGTTTGTGCTATTTAACATTATAAATATTTTCTCAAGATGTAGGCAAGTATTATAAAAAAACTCTCTATAACTCTATTATTTACATCTATACAGAATAAAAAAAATAAATCTGTACAGATAAAAATTAGAAAGCACTACTAATCACTCGCAACGCTTTCTAAATAATTAACATTTCACAATTTCAGTTTCAATTTTAGTACAATATATTAATCAGCAAATGATTCAGCTTCCAATGAAATGAAACAAATATTTCATTATTCCTTCATCATTTTGTTCAGTTTTCGCAATTTAATTGAAAAATAAATGGTATAACAGCCCAACATAATAAATGTTACCGCTGTCCAAACGACTACGTTAATACCTGCAAAAACAGGATTCCACAATAAAATAAACACAAAAATAACAAACACAAACAAGAATCTATTTGCCTGAGATTCACATCTTGTTGCCTAAAACTCTCTATTTAGAACTGTTCTCTAAACTCAGATGGCGATACACCTATTTGCTTTTTGAAAAATTTACTGAATGATGATGCTTCGGAAAAGCCGAGTTTTTCTGAAATTTGACTTATTGTAAGCTGATTATAGGTTAGTAATAACTTGGCTTGGTCGGCTATTTTTTCGTTGATAAAAAATCCGGGTGTTTTTTTAGTGGTGATTTTCACTGCCTTAATAAAATGTTTGGGTGAGATATTCAGTTGGTTAGCGAAATAGGCTGTTTTATGGCTTATTTTTATTTGCTGCGATAGCAAATTAAAAAAAATATCGGTAATCTCCTCACTTCTTGTTGAGCGGGTTTCTACTTTATTGCTTTTCACAAAAATCTCGGCTACTTCGCACATATAAGCCAGTAACAAATTGTGCAATACTTCATACTGAAACACCGAATCTTTGTTTTCTCTTTTTCGATAAATCAATTTGTAAATATCGATAAGACTTTTCTGCTCTTCTTTTGTAAGTTTAGCGAGCCAATATTCATTTTTGGAAACTTGCCGAAAAGGTTGAACAAGCTGGGCATTTATTATATATTTTGTCAAAAAATCATGTGCTACAAATATCAAAATGCCGTTATATTGACTTCTTGAACGAACTATATGAACAATAGATGAAGGATGTGCAATCAATAAGGTAGATGCCGTCAGATTATAATCTATTTCGTTTATACTTATATCGATATCGCCATCGGTACACAGTAAAATACCCACATAATTTTCCATATCTGTAGTAGCATTTTCGATAATAGGAAAAGAGCCGTGACAGAAAAAGTAATCTTTCTCCTGCCACTCATAACCGAGACTTATAATTGCTTCTCTCAGAGTTAAAAATGGGTATTGTGAGTGATTTGTCATCTAATTATTCATTGATAAAGTTTTACAAATGTATAAATATAATTGTAATATTTTGTACTATAAGGCTAAAAAGATATTTTATGTTCAATCACATTCTATCAAACGAAGAAAGCGCTACGAATCACTCGCAACGCTTCCTAAATGTTTAACATTTTAAAAATCACAGCTTCGCCGAATAAAGTAATCTGTCTGAGATTTTAGAACTCCGACTTTGGTAGATAATACTTTTCATCAGCGTTTCTTGTACCATGCAATAACAATTTAAATTTTTAAAATCGTGAAATTATCTTGCATTTGGTCAGAACATATTTTATCTGGTCGATAAAATATGTTCTGTATTTTTATTCCGTAAAGTGACAAAAATGTCACTCAAATTGATACTATTCTTCAGTTTTCTCTTCAGAAGTCTCTTCTGCAGCAGTTTCTTCAGCTTTAGTCGCTTTTTCTGCTGTAGCTTCAGTTGTTTCAGCTCCTGTTGATTTTCTGCGAGAACGACGAGTTCTGGTTTTCTTAGCTTTACCTTCACTCAACATATTTTCGTTGTAATCAACAAGTTCAATAAAGCACATTGGTGCATTGTCGCCCAATCTGAATCCGGTTTTTATTATGCGTGTATATCCACCGGGACGATCACCAACTTTTTGCGATACATTTTGGAACAACTCTGTAACAGCTTCTTTATTCTGCAACGCACTGAAAACATTTCTACGAGAAGTAGTACTGTCTTCTTTCGATTTAGTAATAAGAGGCTCTACAAATTTTCTCAACTCCTTTGCTTTAGGCACAGTTGTATTGATGCGCTTGTGCATAATGAGCGAAGATGCCATATTAGACAACATCGATTTGCGATGTGCAGTTTTGCGTCCTAAATGATTATTTTTTTTCTTATGTCTCATTATCGTTAATCTTTATCTAATTTATATTTAGAAATATCCATACCGAATGTCAAATTAAGGCCTTCCAGCAGCTCTTCCAATTCGGATAGCGATTTCTTACCGAAGTTTCTAAATTTCAACAAATCGTTTTTGTTATGTTGAACTAAGTGTCCGAGTGTTTCTACTTCTGCTGCTTTCAGACAGTTGAGAGCACGTACAGAAAGGTTCAAATCGGCAAGTTTGCGTTTTAGCAATTGACGCATATGCAATACTTCTTCGTCAAACTCTTCAAAACTTTCAGCGTTTGCTGTTTCAAGCATAATTTTATCGTCGTCAGAGAAGAGAGCAAAGTGCTGAATCAGAATTTTTGCTGCTTCTTTCAATGCTTCTTTCGGATGGATAGAACCATCGGTTGTAACTTCTATAATTAATTTTTCGTAGTCAGTTTTTTGTTCTATACGGTAATCTTCAACTTCATATTTTACGTTCCTTATCGGAGTAAAAATAGAGTCTATAGCAATTACCTGTACGTCTTCATCAACAAGCATTGTCCGGTTTTCTTCAGCCGAAAAATATCCACGTCCCTTACCTATAGTAAGTTCGAGTTTTAGATTGGCTTTTTTCTCCAGATGACAAATTTCGAGCTCCGGATTCAGAACTTCAAAACCGGTTAACACTTTTCCTATATCTCCGGCTTTAAACACACTCGTGCCCGATATGTTAAGGCTTACTTTTTCTGTTTCAAACTCTTCTACTATTTGTTTGAATCTCACTTTTTTAAGATTCAAAATAATAGTTGTTACATCTTCGAAGATGCCCGGAATAGTTGCAAACTCATGCTCTACGGTGTCGAATTTAACCGAAGTTATTGCATATCCTTCCAAAGAAGAGAGCAATATACGGCGTAGTGCATTACCAATGGTGATGCCATAACCGGGTTCTAACGGACGAAATTCAAACTTACCAGAGAAAGTACTCTCTTCGAGCATGACTACTTTATCGGGTTTTTGGAATGCTAATATTGCCATGAAATTATTGTTTAGAATATAATTCTACTATCAGTTGTTCTTTAATGTTTTCGGGGATGTCATTTCTTTCGGGCAAATGTAAAAATTTACCGCTAAGCGATGAGTTGTCCCACTCTAACCAGGGGTATCTGCTATGATTGAAACCTGCCAAAGAGTTTGTAATAACTTCTAGCGATTTCGATTTTTCTCTTACACCAACTATATCACCGGGTTTAACGGTAAACGACGGAATGTTTACAACATTGCCGTTTACTACGATATGACGGTGAGTTACTAATTGACGTGCTGCGGCTCTTGTGGGAGCAATTCCTAAACGATAAACTACGTTATCTAAACGCATTTCAAGAAGCTGTAACAATACTTCACCTGTTACGCCACGACTGCGTGCAGCTCTATCGAATGTTAAGCGGAATTGTTTCTCCAATACTCCATAAGTATATTTTGCACGTTGTTTTTCACGAAGCTGTATTCCATACTCAGATGTTTTTCTTCTGCGCGAATTTCCGTGCTGTCCCGGAGGATAATTCTTTTTAGAAAGAACTTTATCGGGACCGAAAATAGGTTCGCCAAATTTACGGGCGATTTTTGATTTTGGACCTGTATATCTTGCCATTTTTTTAATCTATTTTACGTTGGGTATTGATGTTTTAAACCGTGCAGCCGCGATTACAGAGAAGTGTTTTTGTAATCTAATCACAATTTAAAACTCAATACAAATTAATCTTATGATTATTTAATTTTGCTTGTAGCCGTTGGCAATCAGCGTGTGGAACACCAATGCAATCGAGACTAAATCAATTGCTGAGTGCTAAAAGCCAATAGCATTTGTTTTTAAACTCTTCTTGCTTTCGGAGGACGACATCCGTTGTGTGGTAATGGAGTAACGTCAACTATTTCTGTCACTTCAATTCCTGCACCGTGAATGGTTCTGATTGCAGACTCACGTCCGTTACCCGGACCTTTTACGTAAACCTTTACTTTTCTAAGACCCAAATCATAAGCCACTTTAGCACAATCTTGTGCTACCATTTGAGCTGCGTAAGGTGTGTTCTTTTTAGAGCTGCGAAAACCCATTTTTCCGGCAGATGACCAACTAATAACTTCTCCGTTTTCGTTTGTCAACGATACGATGATGTTATTGAACGATGATGAAATGTGCGCTTGTCCTACCGCGCCAACTTTCACGTTTCTTCTTTTTGCTGAAACTGTTCTTTTTGCCATATTATTTACCTATTATTTAGTCGCTTTTTTCTTGTTAGCAACTGTTTTTCTTCTTCCTTTACGTGTACGTGCATTATTTTTGGTGCTTTGTCCGCGTACGGGTAAACCGATACGATGGCGAATGCCACGGTAGCAACCAATATCCATTAGACGTTTGATATTCAATTGTACTTCCGAACGTAGATCTCCCTCTACTTTGTATTCTGTTGAAATAATTTCACGAATACTTGCTGCTTGATCGTCGGTCCAGTCTTTTACTTTTATATCTCTGTCAACACCGGCTTTTTCCAATATTTTGTTTGCCGAGCTGCGGCCTATACCAAAGATATAAGTGAGTGCTACTTCACCTCTCTTATTTTGTGGCAAATCGACCCCTACAATTCTTATAGCCATATATTTTTATAATTTGTTTTTAATAATTTCACGATTAATTTATTATCCCTGACGTTGTTTAAAACGTGGATTTTTTTTGTTGATAACATATAAACGTCCTTTTCTTCTTACGATTTTGCAATCATCGGAACGTTTTTTTATAGATGCTCTTACTTTCATTATATATGTTTTTTTAGTATCGGAATTATTCAGAGACACATATAGCATCTCTGAGTCCCGAGTTTTTGTTATTTATATCTGAATGATATTCTTCCTTTAGAAAGATCATATGGAGACATTTCAACACGCACTTTATCGCCTGGCAGAATACGAATGTAGTGCATTCGCATCTTTCCTGAGATGTGCGCTGTTATTTCGTGTCCGTTTTCCAATTCCACACGGAACATGGCATTAGACAATGCTTCCACTATTGTTCCGTCTTGTTCAATTGATGGTTGTTTTGCCACTTTATTGTTCCTTTCTTTATTTAAATATTAATAAATTCAAATGTTGATAAAATATCGGCTTTACCGTTTTTAATTGCAATAGTGTGCTCAAAGTGAGCTGATGGCTTTCTGTCTTTTGTTCGTACAGTCCAACCATCATCTTCGAATACTACTTTTTTGCCTCCCATATTAATCATGGGTTCTATTGCAATACACATACCATTTTGCAAAAGCTGACCTGTTCCTTTTCTGCCATAATTTGGCACTTCCGGTGCTTCATGCATATCTCTGCCGATACCGTGTCCTACCAAATCTCTCACAACAGAGTAGCCGTGCGATTCGCAATAAGTTTGAATTGCGTTGCCGATATCGCCTACTCTATTTCCTTCACGTGCTTGCTCTATACCCTTGTATAAAGACTCTTTAGTAACTCTAAGTAAATCTTTTATCTCTTGTTTTACTTCACCTACACAAAATGTGTATGCCGAGTCACCGCAAAATCCGTACTTGGTAGTTCCACAATCTATAGAGATTATATCTCCTTCACGCAAAGGTTGATTGTTTGGAATTCCATGTACAACGTTTTCATTTACTGATGTGCATATTGAATTAGGAAAACCTCCGTATCCTAAAAAAGTTGGGATTGCACCATGGTCTCTTATAAATTCTTCGGCAATCTTATCCAATTGAAGAGTTGTAACATCCGGTTGTATATGCTTTGACAATTCGCCAAGAGTCATACCTACCAAGCGATTTGCTTCTCGCATGAATTCGATCTCTTCGTCCGTTTTCAATATAATAGTCCTGCTTCCCATCTTAAATATCTCCTTAAAATTTCTAGTAAGCTGCAACCGAGCCTGTACGGCCTTTAATTTTAGCTCCAGACTTTAAGAATCCGTCATAGTGACGCATCAATAAATGACTTTCTATTTGCTGTAATGTATCTAACACAACCCCTACAAGAATGAGCAGCGATGTTCCTCCAAAAAATTGAGCAAATTGAGAGTTAATCCCTGTCAATCCTGCAAATGCGGGCATAATAGCTACCAACGCCAGGAATAAAGAACCGGGCAAAGTAATTCTCGACATAACTGTATCGATATACTCTGCGGTCTTTTTACCCGGTTTGATGCCCGGAATAAAACCGTTGTTTCGCTTCAAATCTTCTGCCATCTGCATAGGATTTACAGTAACTGCTGTATAGAAGTATGTAAATGCTATAATTAGCAGTGCAAAAATAAAATTATAAGCGAAGCTTGTGTAATCCAACAATGGAGCAAAAAATCCTCCTCCACCCTCTCTCATAGAGAATTGAGCAAGCGTTAATGGAATAAACATAATTGCTTGAGCAAAAATGATAGGCATAACGTTTGCCGCATTCACTTTCAAAGGAATGTATTGTCTAACACCACCGTACTGTCTGTTTCCAACAATTCTTTTTGCATATTGTACAGGCACTTTTCTCACACCTTGTACCAACATAATAGCTCCTGCCATTACTACCATCAAGAAAAGAATTTCTAACAGGAACAGGATAAGTCCTCCCGGTGCATTTACCAAACGGTCTAGCTCAGCAGCTAAAGCCATTGGCAAGCGAGCGATAATACCTATAAGAATGATAAATGAAATACCATTTCCAATACCTTTGTCGGTAATTCTCTCTCCTAGCCACAAAACAAACATACTACCTCCTGCAAGAATTATTGTAGATGGAAGAACCCAATCCCAAAAGCCACCGGGAATAGCTCTACCCAAAGCTCCGTAAATATACGAAGGACCTTGAATCAATAAAATAGCTATAGTCAGATAGCGTGTGTATTGGTTTATCTTTGTACGTCCGCTTTCGCCTTCGCGTTGTAGTTTCTGAAAGTGTGGAATCGCAATACCTAACAGCTGCATAACAATAGATGCAGAAATATAAGGCATTATTCCAAGTGCAAAAATTGAAGCATTAGAGAATGCACCTCCCGAGAACATGTCTAATAAACTCAAAAGACCTGAACTGGCACTTGTTCTTAAAGAATCTAACAATGCAGGATTTACTCCCGGCAATACAACAAATGAACCAAATCGATAAATTGCTATAAATAAGATGGTAATAAGGATTCTTTGACGAAGATCCTCTATTTTCCAAATATTTTTAATAGTTTGTATAAATCTCATTATTCTAGATTTTTACGGCTACTCCACCGGCAGCGGTGATTGCTTCTTCGGCTGATTTTGAGAAAGCGTGTGCTTCTACCTCAACTTTTGCCGACAAAGTACCTTTGCCAAGGATTTTAACCAAATGTTTAGGTGCAATAAGTCCGGCATTGATTAAAACTTCCGGATTAATTTTATCTACTTTTTGCGAGTCAACTAACTCTTGCAATGTTTCTAGATTAATCGCTTTATATTCAACTCTGTTTACAGGTTTAAAGCCGAATTTAGGCAAACGACGTTGTAATGGCATCTGACCACCCTCGAAGCCCATTTTTCTTGAATAACCTGATCTTGATTTTTGACCTTTATGTCCTCTGGTTGAAGTTCCACCTCTGCCCGAACCTTCTCCTCGTCCGATTCTTTTGCGACTTTTAGTTGAGCCTTCAGCCGGTTTTAAATTCGATAAATTCATACTATATATTTTTATCAGTATTTACAAATAATTTATTCTACCACAGTTACTAAGTGATGCAATTTGCGAACCATACCTCTTATTGTAGGTGTATCGTCGTGCTCAACAACACTGTGCATTTTTCTTAAACCTAAAGCATCTAACATTCTTTTTTGATCTTTAGGGCATCCGATTCTACTTTTCGTCTGTTTGATTTTAATTTTTGCCATTTTAAAATTCCTCCCTTGTTATCCGTTAAATACTTTATCTACACTTATACCTCTGTTTTGAGCTACCATGAATGGGTCTCTCAATTCACATAAGGCTTTAATAGTTGCTTTTACCAAGTTGTGTGGGTTTGATGAGCCTTTTGATTTTGCAAGAATATCTGTAACTCCTGCACTCTCTAATACAGCACGCATCGCACCACCCGCTTTAACTCCCGTTCCGGCAAAAGCTGGTTTCAAAAACACTTCCGAACCGCTAAAACGAGCTGTTTGCTCATGCGGGATAGTTCCTTTGTGTACAGGAACTTTCACAAGGTTTTTCTTTGCAGCTTCAACTCCTTTTGCGATAGCAGTTGTAACCTCTCCGGCTTTTCCTACGCCCCAGCCTACAATACCATCTTCATTTCCTACAACAACCATAGCAGCAAAAGTGAATGTACGTCCACCTTTGGTAACTTTAGTCGTACGGTTGATAGCGACTAATCTGTCTTTTAGTTCTAAATCGTTTGTCGATTTTACAATATTATTTCTTCCTGACATAGTTGTTTAAAATTTAAGTCCTCCTTTACGGGCGGCATCTGCCAATTCTTTAATTCTTCCGTGATACAAGTATCCGTTTCTATCGAAAGCTACTTGCTCAACTCCTGCTGCTATAGCATTTTGAGCAATTAATTCACCAACTTTTGCTGCTATCTCTTTTTTAGATAACTTTTCTTCTATTTTCATAGAAGAAGCTGATGCTAAAGTAGTTCCGCTAACATCGTCGATTACTTGTGCATATATTTGTCTATTGCTTCTGAACACGGTTAGGCGTGGACGTTCTTGCGTTCCACTAATTTTGCCGCGTACTCGAGCTTTAATTTTTTTTCTTTTTTCTGCTTTTGTCAACATATTATTATCTCTGTTTACGTAAATTTATTAACCTGCTGTTTTGCCTGATTTACGACGTACCTCTTCACCTACAAAGCGAACACCTTTTCCTTTGTATGGTTCTGGTTTGCGGAACGAACGTATTTTAGCACATACTTGTCCTAACAATTGCTTGTCGCAAGACTCCAAAATAATAAGCGGGTTCTTGTTTCTCTCCATTTTGGTTTCTACAGAAATTTCTTTCGGTAATTCTAAGAAAATACTGTGAGTAAAACCAAGTGATAATTCCATTAGTTGTCCGGTATTGGTTACACGATATCCAACACCTACCAATTCCAACTCTTTACGAAAACCTTCTGAAACGCCTACAACCATATTGTTGAGTAGCGAACGATATAGACCGTGCATAGAACGATGTTCTTTTCCATCGGTTGGTCTTTCAACGGTTAAAACTCCGTTTTCAATTTCTAACTTCAGGTCGGGATTAACTTGTTGAGTTAATTCTCCTTTTGGTCCTTTTACTTTGACTAAATTGTCATCTCCAATTGTTACTGTAACACCTGCGGGTATTGTAACGGGTAATTTTCCTATTCTTGACATACTTTTCCTCCTTCAACTATTAATAAACGTAACACAATACTTCTCCACCCACTTTTTGTGCGCGGGCTTCCTTATCAGTCATTACTCCGTTTGAAGTAGAAAGAATGGCAATACCTAGTCCATTCAACACTCGTGGCATGTCTTTATAGCCTGTATATTGGCGAAGACCTGGAGACGATACGCGAATAAGTTTTCTAATCGCGTTTACTTTATTTACCGGATCATATTTCAAGGCAATCATAATAGTACCTTGTGGTCCGTCATCTACAAACTTATAGTTAAGTATGTAGCCTTTTTCGAAGAGCACCTTTGTGATGTCTTTCTTCAAATTTGATGCGGGAATTTCCACAACACGATGCTTTGCTTGTATCGCATTTCTCAACCGCGTCAAATAATCTGCTATTGGATCTGTCATTTTAAAAAATTTAAATTAATCCCGACTGCCGGGACAATATTTAACAAACACTCCTAAATTTCTACTAAACATAGAAAAAGTCGGAGACTTTATTCATTATCTGTTTGGTACACCAAAATCCCTTTCGGGATTTATGGTTTACCAGCTTGCTTTTTTAACTCCTGGTATTAGCCCTTTAGAAGCCATTTCTCTAAACTGAATACGCGATAATCCGAATTGGCGCATGTAGCCTTTTGGACGTCCGGTTAAACTGCAACGGTTGTGTAATCTTACCGGCGATGCGTTTTTAGGAATGGATTGTAGTGCTTCGTAGTTGCCTTCTGCAAGATATTTTGCTCTTTTTTCTGCATATTTAGCAACCATTCTCGCTCTCTTCACCTCGCGGGCTTTCATTGATTCTTTTGCCATTTCTTAATTATTTTTTTCTGTTCTAAACGGTAAACCAAATTCTCTAAGAAGTGCATAACCCTCTTCGTCTGTATTTGCGGTAGTTACAAAAGTAATATTCATACCCATAATACGAGTTATGTTATCAATATTGATTTCCGGGAAAATAATTTGCTCTTCAATTCCAAGCGTATAGTTTCCTCTTCCATCAAGTTTTCCTTCTATTCCTCTAAAGTCACGGATACGTGGCAATGCTACGCGAATTAATCTCTCCAGGAATTCGTACATTTTGTCGTGACGCAATGTTACACGAACTCCAATAGGCATTTTTTTACGCAATTTAAAGTTTGATATGTCTTTACGAGAATAAGTAGCTACTGCTCTTTGACCGGTAATAGCTGTTAGCTCGTTAATAGCTATATCGATAAACTTTTTGTCTGCAACTGCAATGCCTAAACCTTGGTTTACTACAATTTTCTCCAATTTAGGTGCTTGCATCACCGATGTGTATCCAAATTCTTTAACTAGTGCAGGTATGATGCGTTCTTGATAATCTTTTTTTAGCGTAGTTGTGACAACATCATTTTTCACTTCTGCAACTTTAGCATCTTTTGCTTTATCTTTTGTTTCTTTGCTCATTACTTGATTACCTCCCCTGATTTTTTGGCATAGCGCACTAGTTTACCTTTATTATCTTCTTTTCTTCCAATTCTGGTTGGTTTTCCTGTTTTAGGATCAACCGGGTTCAAATTGGATATATGTATGGGGGCCTCTTTTTTCTCGATACCACCATTAGGATTCTGGGCGTTTGGCTTTGTATGTTTGGAAATAACATTTACTCCTTCTACAATAGCTCTTTGTTTATCAACAAGAACTTGTAAAACTCTTCCTGTTTTGCCTTTATCGTTGCCGGCATTTACATAAACCGTATCGCCTTTTTTAATATGTAATTTACTCATTATCTGTGAATATTTAATAAATTATTAAAGCACTTCGGGTGCCAATGAAACGATTTTCATGTTTGTAGCTCGAAGTTCACGTGCAACTGGTCCGAAGATACGGCTTGCTCTCAACTCTCCGGCATTATTTAGAAGAACGCATGCATTATCGTCGAAACGGATGTATGAACCATCAGCACGACGGATCTCTTTTTTCGTACGAACGATAATCGCTCTCGTTATTGTTCCTTTCTTAATATCGCTTGAAGGAATAGTGCTTTTAATTGTAACAACAATTATATCACCAACTGAAGCGTAACGTCTTCCTGTTCCACCCAATACTCTGATACATAGAGCTTCTTTAGCTCCGCTATTATCAGTTACAGTTAATCTTGATTCTTGTTGTATCATATTACTTAGCCCTTTCTATTACTTCAACAACTCTCCATCTCTTTGTTTTGCTCAAAGGACGGGTTTCCATTATTCTTACTGTATCGCCAACGTTACAGTCATTTTTCTCATCATGTGCGTGAAATTTCTTCGTTTTACTAACGAATTTCCCATATATAGGGTGTTTCTCTTTCCATTTTACAGTCACGGTAACGGTTTTATCCATTTTGTCACTGAAAACGACCCCGATTCTTTCTTTTCTTAAATTTCTCGTTTCCATTTATTGATGTTAGTCTTTTTTTAATTCACGTGCACGTATTTCTGTGTGAAGACGTGCGATGTTTCGACGTTTTTGTTTTATTGAATCAGAATTATCTAGTGGAGTAATAGCATGATTGATTCTTAATTCGGTAAGTTCTACCTTTTCAGCTTCTAATCTTTCAGCTAAGTCCTTATCGCCTAATTCTTTATATTCTCTGTTCTTTGATTTCATTTCGCCTTACTATTTTTTAGGTATTTCGTAATCTCTTCTAACAACAAATTTTGTTGTTACCGGCAGCTTTTGAGCAGCCAAACGTAATGCCTCTTTAGCCACATCATAAGGCACTCCATCTATCTCGAAAAGTATTCTTCCCGGTGTAACAGGCGCCACAAATCCTTCCGGATTACCTTTTCCTTTACCCATACGCACTTCGGCGGGTTTTTTGGTGATTGGTTGATCTGGAAATATGCGTACCCAAACTTGTCCTTGACGTTGCATAAAACGTGTTACTGCAACACGGGCAGCTTCAATTTGGTTACCTGTAATCCATTTCGATTGTAACGATTTTATTCCGAATGAACCGAACTCCAATTGGTTACCACGTTGGGCATTACCTTTCATACGACCTTTTTGTCGTCTTCTAAACTTTGTTTTCTTCGGTTGTAACATATCTGTTTATTAATTTCAAGCGTTTTTATTATTCCTTTTGTTTCTATTACCGCCTCTTCCTCCTTCGGAACGGCTGCCACCTCTACGACGTTCTCCGCCTCCTCTTGAATGACGATTCTCTTTTGTTGAACCAAATGCTGGCGCTAAGTCAGTTTTACCATAGATTTCGCCACGACAAATCCATACTTTAATACCAATAAGTCCAACTTTTGTCAAAGCTTCGGCGTGAGCATAATCGATATCTGCACGGAATGTATGCAATGGAGTTCTTCCCTCTTTATACATTTCAGAACGTGCCATCTCTGCTCCGTTTAAACGACCCGAAACTTGAATCTTGATACCTTCGGCACCCATTCTCATAGTTGAAGCTATAGCCATTTTAACTGCTCTACGGTATGCAATTTTACCTTCTACCTGACGAGCCACGTTATTAGCTACAATTACAGCGTCTAACTCAGGTTTTTTAATCTCAAAAATATTGATCTGAATATCTTTGTCAGTAATTTTTTTGAGCTCTTCTTTCAACCTGTCAACTTCTTGACCGCCTTTACCGATGATGATACCCGGACGTGCAGTACAAATAGTTATAGTTACAAGTTTTAATGTTCTCTCAATAACGATACGAGATACACTTGCTTTGGCTAAACGGGCATTCAAATATTTGCGAATTTTGCTGTCTTCGAGCAATGTTTCGCCATAATTGTTTCCACCATACCAATTAGAGTCCCATCCTCTGATGATTCCCAAACGATTTGCTATCGGATTTACTTTTTGTCCCATATTTTGCCTTAATTTTGTTCTTTATTTATTGTATCTACAACTATCGTAACGTGATTTGAACGTTTACGTATTCTATAGCCACGACCTTGTGGAGCCGGACGAAGTCTTTTTAACATAGAACCTCCGTCAACTGATATTGTTTTAATATATAGCTCGCCTGCGTCTGCTTTTCGTTCATTTTTTTGTTCCCAGTTTGCAATTGCCGATAATAATAGTTTCTCAACTCTTGCAGCTGCTTCTTTATTGGAGAATTTTAATACGCCTAATGCTTTAAAAACCTCCATACCTCTAACCATGTCAGCTACATAGCGCATTTTACGAGGTGAAGTGGGAGCATTTTTCAACACAGCAAAAGAAACCGTTTTGCGGTCTTCTTTTCTTCTTTCAGCTGATATTCTTTTTCTAACACTCATGTTTTTTCTTCCTTTTTAATTTAATTGGACACTCTCGTACTATTTTTTCCTATTACCTGCATGTCCGCGGAAAGTACGGGTTACTGCAAATTCTCCTAATTTATGTCCGACCATATTCTCTGTAATATAAACCGGAATAAATTTATTACCATTATGCACTGCTATTGTGTGTCCTACAAAATCGGGTGAAATCATAGAAGCGCGTGCCCAGGTTTTGATAACGTTTTTCTTTCCGCTCTCGTTAAGCTCCAGCACTTTCTTCTCTAATTTCAAATTTATATACGGACCTTTTTTTAATGATCTACTCATAGCTTTTGTTTTAAATCAGATTATTTTTTCTTTCTTCTTTCTACAATGTATTTAGAAGAATGTTTTTTAGGCGCTCTTGTTTTCAAGCCCTTTGAATATAAGCCTTTTGGCGAACGTGGGTGACCTCCTGACGCTTTTCCTTCACCACCACCCATTGGGTGATCAACCGGGTTTTTAACAACCCCACGTGTATGAGGACGGCGACCGAGCCAACGTGAACGACCGGCTTTACCTGATTTCTCTAATCCGTGATCCGAATTACCAACACTACCAATAGTAGCTCTACATGTAGCTAAAATTTTACGTACTTCTCCCGATGGCATTTTAATAATTGCATACCCCTCTTCACGAGATACAATTTGTGCAAATGTTCCTGCTGAACGCACGATTTTTGCACCTTGACCCGGACGTAATTCAATATTATGGATTACTGTTCCTAGTGGTATCTTAGCCAAAGGCAGTGAGTTTCCAACTTCAGGATGTGCATTTTCTCCTGACATCACTGTATCACCTACTTTGAGTCCGCTTGGTGCTAAAATATAGGCTTTTGCTCCATCGGCATAAAATAGCAATGCTATGCGTGCCGAACGGTTTGGATCATACTCTATAGTTCTAACAGTAGCTGGAACTCCATCTTTATTTCTTTTGAAGTCGATAAAACGATAGCGTCTTTTGTGACCTCCACCAAGGTTTTTATTTGTCATTCTACCTTGATTGTTACGTCCACCAGTTGCTATCTTACCAACAACAAGAGATTTCTCCGGTGCGCTTGCAGTGATGTTATCAAACGTACCGATAATTTTGTGTCTTTGCCCCGGTGTTGTGGGCTTTAATTTGCGTATAGCCATTTCTTAATTAAATATTGCTAAATAAATCAATTGTTTCACCTTCTTTCAAGGTTACTATTGCTTTCTTATAAGATGGCGTTTTTCCGGTAACTACTCCGGATTTTGTATAGCGGCTTCTCAGCTTGCCATCATATTTCATCGTATTTACACTTTCTACGTGTACGTTATATAATGCTTCAATTTCGTTCTTAATCTCAACTTTGTTTGCTTTAGGAACGACAATGAAACCGTAACGATTTTCGAACTTGTCGGTTATTTCCGTCTGTTTTTCCGTAAATATCGGTTTAATAATTACACTCATTGTTTTTCTCCTTATGCTTTAAATAAGTTGTCGATTATAGCCACAGACGACTCGGTTAGTACTAAGTTAGTACAATCCATGATTCTGTATGTATTTATGTCTGAAGCCGTTACAATATTAACTCTCTTCAAATTTCGAGCCGACAAATATACGTTTTTATTTTGATTTGGCAAAACTAAAAGTAGCTTTTTATCAGCTAGTTGTAGTTTTTTTGTCATCTCTACAAAACTTTTTGTTTTTGGAGCATCAAAATCAAAATCCTCCACTACTGTAATAGCATTGTTTTGTGCTTTTAAAGATAGTGCTGATTTACGTGCCAAAGCCTTAACTTTTTTGTTCAACTTGAAACCATAATTACGTGGTCTTGGACCAAAAATACGTCCTCCACCTACCAATACGGGCGATTTAACGTCACCACGTCTAGCGCCACCGCTACCTTTTTGTCTGATAAGTTTGCGGGTACTTCCTGCTACTTCGCCTCTCTCTTTTGCTTTATGCGTACCTTGACGTTGATTAGCTAAATATTGCTTCACGTCTAACCAGATAACATGGTTATTGGGCTCAATTCCGAAAATGGAATCGTTGAGCGTCACCTTTTTACCTGTTTCCTCTCCGTTGATATTATAAATGCTTAATTCCATTTTAATTTTCTATTGTTACGATTGAACCTCTACTTCCCGGAACAGAACCTTTTAATATCATAAGATTGTGTTCTGGGATTAACTTAATAACCTGAAGGTTTTGAACTGTTACACGTTCGTTACCCATCTGGCCTCCCATTTTCATACCTTTTACTACTTTAGCCGGTGTTGAACCCGCTCCAATAGAACCCGGTGAACGTACGCGGTTGTGTTGTCCGTGCGATGTTTCACCTACACCCGAGAATCCGTGACGTTTTACCACGCCTTGGAATCCTTTACCTTTTGATGTTCCGGTAACATCAACATAAACTACATCCTTGAAAAGATCAACAGTGATTTCGGATCCAAGCTCATACTCGTCTCCAAATCCTTTGAACTCGGCCAAGTGTCTCTTTGGGGTAACTCCGGCTTTTTTGAAATGACCTTTTTCTCCTGCAGATGTGTGTTTGTCTTTCTTATCCACAAATCCGAGTTGAAGAGCATCATAACCGTCAGTTTCAACGGTTTTAACCTGAGTAACCACGCAAGGACCTACTTCAATAACAGTGCATGGAATATTTTTTCCATCGGCACTGAAAACGGATGTCATTCCGATTTTTTTTCCAATTAATCCTGGCATTTCTCTGTTGTTTAAATCATAACCTAAAATTCACTGTTTAAAGAATTAGTCGGTCATGAATGATGATTATTATTATTTACTAAAAAAATTAGACTTCCCAAAATCCTGAGATTATGGTGTCTTATACTTTAATTTCTACTTCTACTCCGCTTGGCAATTCAAGTTTCATCAAAGCATCAACAGTTTTGGCTGTAGAGCTATAGATATCAATCAAACGTTTGAACGATGAAAGTTCGAATTGTTCACGCGATTTTTTGTTCACGAAAGTTGAACGGTTTACTGTAAAAATTCTTTTATGTGTAGGTAATGGTATCGGACCACTTACTACAGCACCTGTTGCCTTTACAGTTTTCACGATTTTTTCTGCCGATTTATCAACCAAGCTATAATCGTAAGATTTCAGTTTAATTCTGATTTTTTGGTTCATAATTTATTATTGTGATATTATTTAATCAAATCTACACGTCCTTTAACCTCTTCAAGCACCTCTCTTGCGATAGAAGACGAAACCTCTTCGAAATGAGAGAATGACATAGTCGAAGTTGCGCGACCAGACGTAATGGTTCGCAACGCAGTTACATAACCAAACATTTCCGCTAGCGGAGTTTTGGCTTTTACAATTCTGGCTCCTGAACGATTAGACTCCATGCCTTCAATCTGAGCACGACGCTTGTTCAGGTCAGAGATTACATCACCCATATTTTCTTCGGGTGTAACCACTTCAACTTTCATTATTGGTTCTAACAGAACCGGACCTGCTTTCTCGGCAGCATTTCTGAAAGCTTGAATTGCACATATTTCGAAAGACAACTGGTCTGAGTCAACCGGATGATATGATCCGTCAATTACTGTTACTTTTAACTTATCAAGAGCATACCCTGCAAGAATACCATTTTTCATGGCACGTTGAAATCCTTTTTGAATAGAAGGAATATACTCTTTTGGAATATTACCGCCTTTTACCTCGTCGATGAATTGCAATTCACCCTCAAAGTCTTTATCAGCTGGTTCTATTCTAACAATAATATCTGCAAATTTGCCTCGACCTCCTGTCTGTTTTTTATAAACTTCTCGAAGTTCTACCGGTTTAGTTATTGCCTCTTTGTATGAAACTTGAGGACGCCCCTGGTTAGCTTCAACTTTGAACTCTCGTTTCAATCTGTCGATAATAATTTCCAGGTGCAACTCTCCCATTCCCGAAATAATTGTCTGACCTGTGTCATTATCGGTTCTAACGGTGAAAGTTGGATCCTCTTCGGCTAACTTTGCCAATCCATTCGAAAGTTTATCTATATCATTTTGCGTTTTTGGCTCTACAGCGATTCCGATAACTGGATCAGGGAAGTCCATTGACTCTAAAACTATCGGATTGTTTTCGTCACAAAGCGTATCACCTGTGCGAATATCTTTAAAGCCAACCCCTGCACCTATATCGCCACATCCGATAAACTCTTTAACATTTTGTTTATTGGAGTGCATTTGAAATAAGCGAGAAATACGCTCTTTCTTTTGTGAACGCGGATTATATACGTAAGAGCCTGCATCCAATTGACCCGAATATACGCGGAAAAAACAGAGACGTCCCACATATGGGTCAGTTGCAATTTTAAATGCAAGCGCCGATAGTGGTTCACTTGGGTCCGGATAGCGGACAACTGTTTTGTCAGGATATCTTGGATCAACTCCTTCGATAGCTTCTGCGTCTAACGGGCTTGGCAAAAATGCACAAACCGCATCTAAAAGAGTTTGCACTCCTTTATTTTTGAAAGACGAGCCGCATATCATAGGATTTATATGCATAGCCAATGTTGCTTTTCTGATAACAGCTTTTATTTCATCTACTGTAATAGAAGAAGAGTCTTCGAAAAATTTCTCCATAAAAGCATCATCGAACTCAGCTATCGTCTCGAGCATCTTCTCTCGCCACTCCTGTGCCTCATCCATCAACTCAGCAGGTATATCGGTGACATCATAATCGGCGCCCATTGTCTCATCGTGCCAATAAAGCGCTTTCATATTGATTAAGTCTATTACACCTTTAAAATTCTCTTCGCTTCCGATAGGAATTTGAATAGGACACGGATTTGCTCCTAAAACTGTTTTAACCTGGCGAACTACCTCAAAGAAGTCTGCGCCTGAGCGGTCCATTTTATTTACATATCCTATTCTAGGCACATCGTACTTATCGGCTTGACGCCACACAGTTTCCGACTGTGGTTCTACACCTCCTACTGCACAAAAAGCGGCTACGGCTCCATCTAAAATACGCAAAGAGCGCTCTACCTCAACGGTAAAGTCAACGTGTCCCGGCGTATCTATTAAGTTTATTTTATATATCTTGTCATTATATTTCCAATTCGCGGTAGTAGCTGCAGATGAGATAGTTATCCCTCTCTCCTGCTCTTGCTCCATCCAATCCATGGTAGCTGCCCCATCATGAACCTCACCTATCTTATGGGTCAACCCTGTATAAAATAGGATACGCTCAGATGTGGTAGTCTTGCCGGCATCAATATGCGCCATGATACCAATGTTGCGAGTGAAAATTAATGCGTCTTTTGAACCTTTTGCCATTTTTATATTGCTAGTATATTAGTATATTAAAATCTGAAATGTGCGAAGGCTCTGTTTGCTTCTGCCATGCGGTGCATATCTTCTTTACGTTTGAACGCACCACCTTGATTGTTGTAAGCATCAACAATCTCTGCAGCTAATTTATCTGCCATAGTTTTGCCCCCTCTTCTACGAGCATAGAGGATAAGGTTTTTCATTGAAACCGATTCTTTTCTTTCGGGGCGGATTTCTGTAGGTACTTGAAATGTAGCACCGCCAATACGGCGTGACTTCACCTCAACCTGTGGCGTAATATTATCAAGTGCAGCTTTCCAAATCTCCAGAGCTGACTTTTCTTCATTAGCCAATTTTGCTTTTACTTTATCTAACGCGGAATAAAAAATGCTATAAGACAAGCTTTTTTTACCGTCGTACATAAGGTGGTTAACAAATCTTGTTACCCTTACATCACCATATACAGGATCGGGTAGAACCTGTCTTTTTTTAGGTTTTGTTTTTCTCATTGTTTAAAACTAATTTGTGTTGTGTTTGGCTGCCTTTTAATAGTCTTCAATAATTCCTCTGAATTATTTACTCAACCTATAGAGTAGCTTTGTCCAAAAATTTCAACAGCGATTTGACATTAATTAATACTTAAAATTTTCTCTTACCTCAACGCCGATTGCTTACTTCTTTTTAGGAGCTGCTGCACCGGGTTTAGGACGTTTCGCTCCATATTTAGAGCGTCTTTGCGTACGACCGTTTACTCCTGCTGTATCCAAAGCTCCGCGAACAACGTGATAACGTACACCCGGAAGGTCTTTAACACGTCCACCACGTACTAACACGATAGAGTGTTCTTGCAAGTTATGTCCTTCGCCAGGAATGTAAGCATTCACCTCTTTAGAGTTTGTCAAACGTACACGAGCCACTTTTCTCATCGCTGAGTTAGGTTTTTTAGGGGTAGTTGTGTAAACTCTAACACACACACCGCGACGTTGCGGACATGAATCTAGTGCACGAGATTTACTCTGCTCCTTAATAACCGTACGGCCTTTTCTTACTAATTGTTGAATTGTAGGCATTTTCTACTTTCTTTTTACGTAATTTATTAAATTGTTTGTTTATTATACAAATAGTCCACACTCGTTATCATTTTATTAATGCTCTGATTATCACTAAATAACCAAATGCTACGAGTGAAAAACGGCACAAAATTACAAAGAATCAATCAGATATGCAAGAAGTTGAACTATTTTTTTCATCTTTTATTCATTTTATAATAAAGATAGTGTTTTTTGCACATTTAAATTACACATCTATTG
>CAYFUW010000034.1:0-21381 GCA_964346495.1 uncultured Dysgonomonadaceae bacterium | reverse complement strand
AAACATCCTATAAATGAAAATAACTAAACATTTGTTACTTAGCTGCCTTATCTTAATACAGATAAGCGTTTTTGCGCAGGAACGCAGGAATACACCACAACACCTGGTATTTGAAGATGAATATGAGGTGAACACAATAGTTGCGCCAAAACATGGAAAAATAAAAAATATTATATTAATGATTGGCGACGGCATGAGCCTTACACATGTTTATACCACTTGGGTTGCCAATAAAGGAAAACTTTGGCTCGACAATGCTCCCGTAACCGGACTCCACAGAACTTATGCTGCTGACAGATTAATTACCGATTCGGGTGCCGGAGGTACTGCCATGGCGTGTGGACAAAAGACAAATTACCACATGGTAGGAACCGATGTAAACGGTAATCCACTACCATCGATTTTGGATTTTGCAAAAGAAGAAAATCTATCTACAGGTATTGTTGTTACTTGTAGGTTGACAGATGCTACTCCGGCCGATTTTGCATGCAACAATCCCGATCGGGACTTAGCGTACGAAATCGCTGCCGATTACACAGAAAGTGGCGTAGATTTTATTTTTGGTGGTGGCTCAAAATACTTCGAAAATCGTCCCGATAATCGTAATATATTTAACGAAATGAGTCGTTTAGGATATAGTACACCAAGAAACAAAGACGATTTAGAGAATATTTCATCCGGAAAAGTTTTTGCCGTCTTGGACTCATTAGATTTGCCTGTTCCCGCTAAACGCGGAGATATATTGGAAGAAGCATCGATGAAAGCTGTGGATTTGCTATCGCAGAACGATAATGGTTTTTTCCTGATGATAGAAGGTTCACAAATTGATGATTACGGCCATTTTAATGATATCGATTTACTGATGCAGGAAATGGCGGATTTTGATAAAACAATTGGAAAAGTAATGGAATGGGCGGCAAAAGACGGTGAAACACTTGTGGTTATTACCGCTGACCATCAAACCGGAGGTTTAACACTTTTAGATGGAAATATTGAAAAAGGAGAAGTTACCGTTAACTTTTCTTCGGGAGGACATACCGGCATTATGGTCCCGGTATATGCTTTCGGTCCCGGTGCTGATGAATTTACCGGAATGTATGAGAATTATGAGTTGTTTCACAAGATGAAAAAGCTTTTAAATCTATAAAAACATCATTGGTATTATCTGAAAAATCGTAACTTTACAGACCACAAAAAAATAACGAACAAATGAAAAAAAGACAATTTATTTTATCCATAAGTTTGCTGTTCATACTTTTTGCTTGTGAACAAAAACAAACAACAACTACAGCGACAACGCTTAAATTCAACTCCGATAGTACATTTAAAATTGTACAGTTTACCGATTTACATTTAGATTTGCGAACCGATATATATCCGCAAACACTCGAAACAATGCGTGCGGTGTTGAAAAAAGAGCAACCCGATTTTATTATTCTTACCGGCGATTTAATTTGGGCAGAACCATCTAGAGATGCACTGTTAGAATTAACCAAGCCAGTTTTGGAAGCCAATGTCCCATGGACAGTTGCCTTTGGGAATCATGATGTCGAGTTTGATATCAGCAAAGAAGAAGCGTGGAAATTGTTTCAGTCGATGCCCAATTTCATGGGAGAAATCGGCAACGTTACTGGCGTGGGAAACAATGTTTTACCCATATATTCGTCGGATGGAGAAGGGAGATTAGTCTCTGCTATTTTCACACTCGACAGTCACGCCTATGCCGAAGATCAAATTATATTCGGTAGTTACGACTGGATAAAATATGACCAGATAGCGTGGTATCGCGAAGAATCGGACAAATTAGCCGCATTAAATAACAACAATCCGCTACCGTCTCTAATGTTTCTTCATATCCCTTTACAAGAGTACCATGTGGTTGATGCAAACGAAGCCGAAAGAGTTGGCGACAAACTCGAAGGAGTTTCCGATTCACATATCAATAGCGGACTTTTTGCATCTTTAGTTGATAAGAAAAACGTGATGGGCGTTTTTGTGGGACACGATCACAACAACAACTATGTCGGATTACACAAAGATATAGCCCTTGCTTTCGGTCAAGTTACAGGTGCCGATGCTTATGGTGTCCTGGAGCGTGGCGGACGTGTTATCGAACTATATGAATACAAGCCTAATACGTTTAAAACGTGGATTTCGACTCCCACTGCTACGAAGTATCCATTTTATTATCCTTCCGGTTTGGGCGAGCCAAACGATTCTACAATAATTTTACCGGCTCAAAATGTTCAACCCACAAAAAACGGAGTGAAATACAGCTATTTTGAAAATATAGGAAAATTAAACTCTACTAATGAAATAGCCAATTTGGAGGCAACAAGCAGCGGAGTTTTACCAAACTTCTCTATTGAAAACGCTCAGCAAGAAGACCACTTCGCGTTTACATTTGAAACTTGGATTAAAATTCCCGAAACCGGATTGTATAAGTTCTTTACCTATTCCGATGACGGTTCTACACTCTATATCGACGGAAAACTTGTTGTGGATAACGATGGCGGACACAGCGCACGTTACAAAGAAGCTCGCATAGGATTAGAAAAAGGATTCCATAAGCTGGAAGTGCGTTATTTCGAGGACTATATGGGACAAGTATTGCAAGTAGGAATGTTGGGAATAGAAATACCGCGAGGAACAATTCCTAACGAAATTTTGTTTGTGGAATAGTTGTTATTGTGATTAGCTAATACCACGCGAAAGGATTCGCGCGGGGGCAGACAAAAAACCTAACAGGTTTCAAAAACCTGTTAGGTTTAAAAATCTTAGCGTGCTTTGCGAGAAGCATAAATCGTAAATCCGAAGTCGTAAATCCGAAATAAAAAAGTCTTTACTCCTTGTTCTTTTTTCTTTGTTCTAAATATTTGTACATTATATAAGTTTCTCTTTCAAAAACCTTCCCGTGTAAGATTCTTTGCACTTTGCAACATCTTCCGGCGTGCCTTCGCACACTATATTTCCACCCAAATCTCCACCTTCGGGTCCGATGTCTATTATATGGTCGGCACATTTTATCACTTCCATATTGTGCTCGATAATTAAAACCGTATGTCCCCTTTCTATAAGTGAGTCGAACGCTTTTAAGAGTGTTTTTATATCGTGAAAGTGTAGTCCTGTTGTCGGTTCATCAAAGATAAATAGAGTTGGCTCTGTTTTCTCTTCTCCAAGGAAATAAGCCAATTTAACACGCTGATTTTCACCGCCCGATAGGGTAGAGGAGGATTGGCCAAGTTTTATATAACCCAATCCAACATCTTGTAACGGCTGTATTCTCTTTGCTATTTTCTTTTCAGTGGCTCCTTTTTGAGATGAGAAAAACTCTATTGCCTGATTGACAGTCATATCCAAAATGTCATAGATATTCATGCCTTTGTATTCAACATCAAGCACTTCCTGCGAAAAACGCTTCCCTTTACACTCTTCACACTCCAGCTCAATATCTGCCATAAACTGCATTTCTATAGTGATGGTGCCTTCGCCTTTACACTCTTCGCATCTGCCACCGGCAACATTAAACGAGAAATATGCAGGTTTAAATCCCATCTGTTTGGAAAGAGGTTGAGCCGCGAAAAGTTTTCTGATTTCATCGTACGCTTTCAGATATGTAACTGCATTTGAGCGAGATGATTTGCCGATAGAGTTTTGATCGACAAACTCAACCGATTTTATTAGTTTTAAATCGCCCGAAATACTGTTGTATTCAGCTTTTTCTAATGCCGAACCTTTGTAGTGATGTTGCAATGCATTGAAAAGTAAATCGTTGACCAAAGACGATTTTCCCGAACCACTCACACCGGTAACAACGGTCATCACTCCAAGAGGAAACTTCACATCAATGTTTTTAAGGTTGTTTTGACGTGCTCCGTTTACCTGTATGTAGTTATTCCATTTTCGTCTTGTTGAAGGGACTTCTATTTTCTCTTCTCCGGTAAGATATTTTACCGTGAAGCTGTCCGATTTTTTCTTCAATCCCGATACTTCTCCCTGATAGACAACTTCTCCACCTAATCTTCCCGCTTTAGGACCAATATCGATAATATAATCGGCTGCTCTGATAATCTCTTCGTCGTGCTCTACCACCACAACCGTGTTGCCGATACTTTGTAAATTGCGAAGCGTTTTTATCAGCAAATGCGTGTCTCGTGAGTGTAAGCCGATACTCGGCTCATCCAAAATATAGAGAGAACCAACCAGGCTGCTTGCAAGTGATGTAGTCAGATTTATTCGCTGACTCTCTCCACCCGAAAGTGTGTTCGACAAACGATTTAGTGTGAGATATCCAAGTCCTACATCAAGAAGAAACTGTATTCTATTGTTTATCTCAATCAGAAGTCTTTTCGCAATTTGTGTGTCGGTTTCATCAAGTGTGAGACTGTTCATAAACTCTTTCAACTCTGTAATGGGAAGTGTAACGAGGTCTGTAATAGATTTGCCACCAACTTTCACATAGTTTGCTTCAGGTTTTAGTCGGGTGCCTTTGCATTTATAGCATGTGGTTTTTCCGCGAAAACGTGCAAGCATAACTCTGTACTGTATTTTGTACAAGTTCTGCTCAAGCATCTGAAAGAAATCATTTATACCATATAAGCCAAGCGAGTGGTCTCCGTTCCATAAAATGTCTTTTTCAGCTTCCGTTAAATCGTAATATGCTCTGTGGATTGGGAAATCTGCTTTGTAAGCATTGTGCACGAACTCTTTTCGCCATTCGCTCATCTTTTCGCCTTTCCAGCACTGCACACACTCTTCGTTAACGGAGAGACTTTTATCCGGGATGACTAAGTTTTCGTCTATTCCCAATATTTTGCCAAAGCCTTCGCATTTTGGACATGCTCCGATGGGACTGTTGAAATTGAACATCAACTCCGTTGGCTCTTCAAAAGTGATTTCGTCGGCTTCAAATCTGTTTGAAAAAGTGAACGATTCAATTCCGTTTTCTGTATGGATTTGCAAAACACACTCGCCGTTTCCTTCAAAAAAAGCTGTTTCTGCCGAATCGGACAATCTGTTGATTGTTGATTTGTCCGCAGAGCAAGTCAATCTGTCGATAACCAGCATGGTTTCCGAATGTTTCGGTGCTTTCTTTTCCGATAATATATCTTCTATCCGAAAAAATTCATCACCTATCGTTACTCTTGTAAACCCTTCTTTAAGTAAAACTTCAAGTTGCTCTAATAAATCTCTTTCATTTCTCAACTGGATAGGCGAAAGTAGTACCAATCGGGTGCCTTCTTCGTACTCAAGCATTTTGTTTACAACATCTTGCACGTAATGTTTTTTTACGATTGTGCCTGAAACGGGAGATATTGTTTTCCCGATTCGGGCGAAAAGTAGTCGCATATAATCGTAAATTTCGGTCGATGTGCCAACCGTAGAGCGAGGGTTTCTGGTTGTAACCTTCTGTTCGATAGCTATTGCGGGCGGAATTCCTTTTATATAGTCGCATTCAGGTTTATTCATTCTGCCCAAGAATTGTCTTGCATAGGTAGAGAGACTTTCAACATACCTTCTTTGTCCTTCGGCATAGAGAGTGTCGAATGCTAATGATGATTTTCCCGAACCCGATAGTCCGGTAATAACTGTAAAGGTGTCGCGCGGGATATTAACATCTACATTTTTCAGATTATTTACCCTTGCACCTTTTATTGTGATATGATTGGATTTTGACATCTTTTTTCGTTTAACCTGCAAAGATAACCACTTTATTAAGCACAAAAAAGTGTATATAGTCAAATATTCCAAAATATTTTCCCTATTTTTGCACACTAGGAAAATCGTTATAGAAAGTCAAGCGTTACAGTTATGAACTTATTGAATCAAATTACTTTGCCTTTAGACCACTCGGTGCATGTTTTTGCCATCTTGTTGGCAGTTGTGCTTTTTGTGCCGATAATCTTGAAACGAATAAATGTTCCCAGCATAATCGGATTAATTATTGCAGGTGTAATAATTGGTCCTTATGGACTAAATTTGATTGATAATCAACATCAGGGAGTTTCGATGTTCTCCACAATAGGTCTTCTTTATATAATGTTTATCGTGGGGTTAGAGCTCGATTTGAACGAGTTTTTAGCCAATAAAAACAAGAGTATAGTTTTCGGAATTTTTACCTTTATAGTTCCTATTTCACTAGGATTTCCGGTCTGTTATTACCTATTAGGATACGATTTTAATGCCAGCTTACTTACGGCAAGTATGTTTGCGACTCATACGCTCGTAACTTATCCAATAGTCAGCAGGCTCGGAGTTGCTAAAAATCAGGCTGTGGCAATTACGGTGGGTGGCACTATTCTTACCGATACGGCAGTATTGATAGTTTTAGCTGTTATTTTGTCAACTACACAAGGTGGCTTTAACGCTTTGTTTTTGGTAAAGCTGTTTTTATCGTTGGCTCTTTTTACTGTCTTTGTTTTCTTGGTAATCCCTAAAATTGCCAAATGGTTCTTTCAAAAGAGCGGAAGTGAAAAGTATTCTCACTATATTTTTGTTCTTTTTATCGTGTTTTTATGTGGTTTCCTGGCGGAACTTGGCGGAATTGAACCGATAATCGGAGCGTTTGCAGCAGGATTGGCACTAAATCGTCTGATTCCGCACTCATCGGCATTGATGAATCGCATTGAATTTTTCGGCAACTCTTTGTTCATACCTATTTTCCTTATTTCAGTTGGAATGTTGGTAGATATGTCGGTAGTTTTTAATGGAATGACAACGATAATTGTTGCCGGTGTTCTAACGGTAACAGCTATAGTAGGTAAGTGGGTGGCTGCTTTCTTTACACAAAAAACTTTTAAATATTCCGTAACGCAGAGAAATATTATATTTGGTTTGAGTAGTTCGCACGCAGCTGCAACTATCGCTGTAATTATTGTTGGTTTTAATGCCGGAATATTGGACGAATACATTTTGAATGGTACGATTATATTGATTTTAATAACCTGTATCGTTGCATCTTTTGTGACACAAGATTCTGCTAAAAAGTTGGCTGTTTCTCAAGAAAATGCACCACTTACACCTTCGGAATTAGGAGCTTTTGGTCAAGAGAAAATTTTGGTGCCTATAGCAAATCCGTCAAATATTGGTCATCACGTAGAACTTGCTCTTCTTATGAAAGATAAATCTTCCGTAAACTCAATATCTCTGTTGGGAGTGGTGGCAAATAACGATGCTGCAGAGAAAAATATCGTCTCTTTTAGAAAGCAGTTAAAGGAGTTTATAGATAATGCCACAGCTGCCGAAATAGATGTGGATACAATAACTACAATTGACCATAACGCAGCGAACGGAATTGTGCGAACAGCACGAGAACTAATGGCAGACATTGTTATTTTAGGATGGCCCGGAAAAGTGGGTGTATTAGAAAAATTGTTAGGCGATAAAGTTGATCTGATTATTAAAAATGTTGACAAGAATCTGTTTATTTGTCATATAGAGCAAGAGCTAATATCGCATAAACGTATTGTTGTGATTTCACCGCCTTTGGTTGAGAAAGAAATCGGATTTAACAGGTGGTTGCTCAAGATTGTAAAATTGTCGCAAGAGCTGTCCATTCCTATTTTGCATTTGGGACATCCCGACACACAAAAGATAATTGCCAATACCAAAAACTTAGCCACATCATTCACTTTTCAACCCTTTGACGATTGGCAGAATCCGCTTTTATATGCCGATTTAATTAAAGATGATGATATGATAATTTTGGTGTCTGCACATCAAGGATATATCTCTTATGTGCCTGTACTGGATTATGTTCCTACACGACTTGAGGAGCACTTCCCACACCACAGTCGAATTGTTGTTTATCCGAAACAACGTGCTGTAGAAGGATTGTTGGGAAGCGACGACTCTCTGTTTGTGCCGTCTAATTTCTAATTTTTATCGCAAGGCTGTAGCTATTAATATCTCTCTTTTTCCCGGTGGTCCCGGTAGTCGTTCAACATTGAACCCGACTTGCTGCAACATCCTTCTTACAGAGCCTTTGGCGCAGTAAGTGGTTAGGATTGCATCGGGAGCACATAATGAATAAATCTTTTGAAAGATTGGTAAAGCCCACATTTCCGGCTGTTTTTCAGGTGCAAAAGCATCAAAATATATAACGTCGAATCTCTCTTCAGTTACAAAATTATCGGGATTGCTGAAATCGAGATGATGTTTAAGTATTGAAAATTGTGGCGTTATCTGCTCTCTCTCTTCCCATTTTGATGAATGAAGTGCTTCGAAAAGTTTTTCTTTTGAAGGATTGAGTAATTCTGAAAAATTCAACTTTTTTGCATCCGAAATTGTTATTGGATATAACTCGAGTGTAGTGTAGCTGATGCTGATATTGTTCTTTTCGCTCTCTAATGCGGTCAGGAAAGCATTTAGTCCGGTGCCAAACCCAATTTCCAGAACTCTTATTTCTGATTTTGAGCACTTTCGCAATCCGGCATCGATAAAAATATGTTTAGATTCTTGAATGGCACCGTGTATCGAATGATAATGTTCATTCAGCGTTGGCACGAATAGAGTGTGTGAGCCATCTTCTGTTATTTGAAGTTCAATTTTCATACTTAAAACAAAAGTAGAAAAAATAACCGCTCACACCAACAGTATAATAAACAGTTTTTACTAATTTTGTAAGTAAATATAAAGCAAAAACGTATGAAAAAATATATTTATCCACTTTTATTATTGTTATTAGTGGCATGTAATGCAAAAAATAGCAACGAACAAAACAATGTTCTTACAGTGACTATTGAACCACAACGCTATTTTTTGGAACAAATTGTTGGAGATAAATTTGGTGTTAATACATTAGTTCCGGCAGGAGTAAGTCCCGAAACTTTTGACCCGTCGCCTTCGGTAATGATAAATTTGAGTAAAAGTAAAGCATATTTTAAAGTTGGCTATTTAGGTTACGAAAATGTGTGGTCTGAAAGCTTGTCAGAAAATAATGCTGAGCTACAAATTATAGATTGTTCTGTAGGAATTGAGCCTGTGTTTGAAGGAGATGCAGCGTGTTGTGCTCACGGTCATGATGGCGACGAACATCATAGTCATAACCATACCTCGGGAGCCGATCCGCATATTTGGAGTTCCGCAAAAAATGCTCTAAAAATTTCTGAAAATATGCTCAATGCTGTTATCGATATTGATGCCGAAAATGCCGATTATTACCGGGGAAACTTTGAAAAATTGCAAGTTAAGATTATTGAAACAGATTCGATTATTTCCGATTTGACAAGCGAGTTGACTTCACGTAGCTTTATTATTTATCATCCGGCTTTGGGATATTTTGCCAGAGATTACGGTTTGGCACAGCATAGTATCGAGTTTGAAGGAAAAAGTCCTTCCACTGCACAAATCAAAAAATTAGTTGACTTGGCTCGCGATGAAAACATAAAAGTTATTTTCGTGCAGAAAGAGTTTGACGAAAAGAGTGCAGAAGTGATAGCAAACGAAATCGGAGCAAAATCTTATGTGATTAATCCACTTTCTTACGATTGGGATAAAGAGTTGATCAGAATTGCAAAAATATTAGCCGAACAGTAAAATGATGCCAATTATCGAAATAAAAGATTTGAATGTTGGTTATCCAAATAAACCCGATGTTCTGAAAAATGTCTCGTTCACGGTTTATAGTGATGATTTTCTCGGCATTATCGGACCAAATGGTGGTGGGAAAACTACACTATTAAAGGCAATTTTAGGATTGATAGAACCAATTTCGGGCGAAATCAATTTCTTTGATAACGGTAAAAAAGTAAATCATATAAATATCGGTTATCTGCCTCAGATGAGTCAGATTGATAAGAAATTTCCTATTAATGTGCAAGATGTTATTCTTTCGGGCTTGACTTTGAGTGGACGTGGATTTAAGCATTATACATCTAAGGATAAGCAGAGAGCTCATATTATTGCCAAAGATATGGGTATAGAAGATTTGTTAAACCGTGCGATTGGTAATTTATCGGGTGGGCAACTGCAACGTGTGCTGTTGGGACGGGCAATTATCGATAATCCTAAATTGATTATTTTGGATGAACCTAGTTCGTATGTCGATAAACTTTTCGAAACCAATTTCTACAAGTTGTTAGGTGAGATAAATAAAAATATCGCTATTATGCTTGTTTCGCACGATGTTGGAACTATAATATCGCAAGTGAAAAATATCGCATGTGTAAATCAGACTTTGCACTATCATAGCGGAAATGAGATATCCGAAAGTTGGTTGCTTGGTGCTTACGACTCTTGTCCGATTGAGATTTTAGGACACGGGCAACTTCCGCATCGTGTATTGTTGCAGCACGATCACGACGAAAAAACAGATTCAATTCAGTAATTTATGATAGAAATATTATTGATTATTCTTGCAGTTATCTGCCTTGTTGTTGGTGCAATTGGTACTGTGGCACCCGTTCTTCCCGGAGTTCCTGTTTCGTGGATAGGTCTGTTGATTTTAAAGTTCGTTCCTGCAACCAAAGATAATCTGTCTTGGACTTTAATAATAGTTTTGGGTATTATTACGCTTGTAGTAACTATTTTGGACAATGTTTTACCTTTGTGGGGTACCAAAAAGATGGGCGGAAACAAAAAAGTGGTTTGGGGTGCAACAATTGGTTTGTTGTTTGGTTTCTTTTTAGGTCCCTGGGGTGTGATTTTTGGTCCATTTTTCGGCGCACTTATTGGTAGTCTTCTTACAGGTGAGAAAATAAATAAAGCAACGAAACAAGCATCGGGTGCTTTTATCGGTTATCTTGTTGGTTTGAGTGTGAAGTTGGTAGCGGTGGGGTTGATTGCTTTCTTTTTTGTGAAAGCGTTTTTATAAAATAACGTAGAATCACAATTAGTAACTCTACGTTTTAATCTGTTCGTAGAGATGTTGTCCCGATAAATCGGGATTTACGCTTTGCTTCAACATGCCGCGTCTCTACTATATTTCATTATTATCTGTTCTTTATCAAATACTCCGCTATCTGTATAGCATTTAGTGCCGCACCTTTGCGAATTTGATCCGATACCGACCAAAAACATAAGCTATTTTCATCTGTCAAATCTTTTCTGATTCGTCCTACATAAACAGAATCTTTTCCTGTAATATCCAAAGGCATCGGATAGCTGTTTTTCGCCGGGTCGTCCATTAGAATAACACCTTCCGCGTTTGCAAATGCTTGTCGTGCTTCTTCAATGGAAACGGGTTTTTCGGTTTCAAGCCAGATAGCTTCAGAGTGAGCACGAATAACAGGTACACGTACACAGGTTGCACTAACCTTAATATCTGAATGCATTATCTTTTGTGTCTCGTTATACATTTTCATCTCCTCTTTTGTATAATCATTTTCCGTGAAAACGTCAACTTGTGGAATCAGATTAAAAGCGAGTTGATACATAAATTTTGAGATAGTAGGCTCTTCGCCATTTATCAATTGCTTATGTTGCATTGCCAACTCATCCATAGCTGTAATTCCTGCACCCGAAGCTGCCTGGTATGTTGCAACATGTACACGTTTGATATGGCTAATTTTTTCAATTGCATTTAGGGCAACAACCAGTTGTATTGTTGTACAGTTGGGATTGGCTATAATGTTCTTTGGAAGATTTAGAGCATCTTTCGCATTCACTTCAGGAACTATCAGCGGAACATCTTTATCCATACGAAAAGCACTCGAGTTGTCAATCATTATTGTGCCGTGCTTGGTGATAGTATCAGCAAACTTTATAGATGTTTCACCGCCTGCAGCTGTAAACGCGATATCTATACCTTTAAAATCGTCATTATGCTTTAACTCTTTCACCTCTATGGTTTTATCGCGGAATTTATATTTAGTCCCGGCACTACGTGATGAGCCGAACAAAAATAGTTCTTTAATCGGGAAATTTCTTTCGTCTAATATGCTAAGTAGCTCTTGACCTACTGCGCCACTTATTCCTACAATTGCTATTTTCATATCTGTTATTTGTTTTTATTATCTGTAAAAAAAAGAAGATAATGTTTTTTTATAAAAACGTTATCTTCAATAGTATAGGTGTGTGTTTTTATATTTTATTTTACCGCTATTTTCTTAACGATATTTCCAATTTTTACAATGTAATACCCTTTGGGAAGATTTATACTGTATTCACTTGTGCCACTTTTCACTTTTTCAGAATAGACTTTGATGCCTACAATACTGAAAATTTCGAGTGTTCCCTCTTTTCCTTTGGGTAAATTTTCTACAATCAATTTGTTTTGAATAACGTATATCTGAAAAGTCTGATTGTTTTCCACAGCGATTTTCTCCTGAGCCTGCAAACTGTTTTCACCAATTGCAAATCCAAGCAACATCGACAATGTTAATGATATAATCAGGTAAAATCTCTTCATACTGTACACTATTCTATACAAAGATAGAAATATTTTTTTAATAATTGTGTTATTTTATCAAAAAAAGCGGTGTTTGACACAATAAATTTATTTTCTGCAAAAAAAGTTTTGTTTAAAGAGTGATAGTCATACCCTCATAAGCCAGTTCTGTGTTTTCAAAAACCTCTTTAGCCTCGTCGAGTAGGGGGCTTAAATCTTTGTATCTGGAAGAGAAATGCCCGATAACAAGTTTCCCAACATTTGCCATTTTTGCTATTTCGGCTGCTTCGCGGGCAGTTGAGTGAAAGGTTTCGTGTGCTCTTGCAATATCTTCCTGAGCGAAAGTTGCTTCGTGGTACAAAACATCTACCTCTTTTATGTATGGAATGATTTCGGGATAAAATGCAGTGTCGGCACAGTATGCGTATTTGCGTGGTTTTGTTGATGGAAAAGTGAGATGGCAATTATTGATGATTGTGCCATCTTCACAAATAAAATCGGCACCATTTTTTATGTTTTTAATTTCGCTTATCGGGATTTTATAAAACTCTATCATCTCTTTTTTGATACGTAGCGGTTTCTCTTTCTCTTCAATCAGAAAACCGTTTGTCGGCATACGATGTTTCAGTGGAAAAGTGGAGATTTTTATACTATTATTTTCGAATAGTATTGATGCGCAATTATCCTTAATTGTCTCATGAATAACATTATACTGAATGACTTTATTAAAGAAGTTGAGAGTTGGATTCAGCAAATGTTCAACTTCTTTGTGAGCATAAACATAAAAATCGCCATTTCTTCCCAAAAGATTAAGTGTAGAGATTAATCCGGGTAAACCGAAAACATGGTCTCCGTGAAGATGAGAAATGAAAACACCTTGCAATTTCCCAAAACTCGCTTTGAATTTTCTCATCTGCAGCTGTGTGCCTTCGCCACAATCGATAAGGAAAGCCTTGTCGTTTACGGTTACATATTGCGCCGATGGATTGTGTAGAGTGGTCGGTGTGGCGGAACCACATCCTAATATTGTTATTTCAAATCGAGTCATCTTTATTGTATATCAATAAGTTTGTGCATTTGTAAACTAAGTTTCCATTGCGGATTTTTCTTAATTTGCTCAACACAATAATTTACATTCTTCGGAATCAATTTCTGATTATCGAAAATTGGACTTAAAAAGTAATGTTTTGCTTTTGGCAGAGTTGATAAATCGGGTAGTGGGTCATCTTTTTTTATCGGGAAACGAAGTTCGTCAACCTCAGGAATAATCGATATTATCTTTTCAAAATTTTGTTTTGGGCTACATGCAATATAGTCTAACCCTTTCGGCAAAGGTTTTGTTCCGTTAGTCTCTATTGCTTGCTTGTAGCCTTTTTGTTTAAAAAATGATACAATCTCGTTTGTCAATTGCAAAGTCGGCTCTCCGCCTGTCCAAATTATCCATTTACAAGGAAATGACTCTATTTGTTTTAAAATCTTATCAGTGCTTATCTCTTCACCGAAATCGAAATCGGTATCACAATAGGAGCAAGATAAGTTGCATTTCGCGAGACGAATAAAGATAGATGCTTCGCCGGTTCTGCCACCTTCACCCTGAAGTGAATAGAAAATCTCGTTAACTTTCAGGTTCATATATAGCTGATGTCTTTGGCGATTCGCTCACTTCCACAGCGTATAGCTCCGGGATAATCGGTTTGAATACATCGTAAAGCATTTTCGCGATATTTTCTGCCGATGAGTTGAGTGGTTGCATTATATCATTCAGGTTTCTGTGGTCGAGATTGTTGTCTATATACTCTTTTAGTATTTTTAATTCGTTATAATCTTTTACAAATCCGGTTTTGTCTAACTCTTTGGCTTTCAGATGTACAGTTACTACGTAATTGTGTCCGTGCAATCTTGAGCATGGATGACAGTCGGGTAATCCATGGAGCGAGTGTGCCGCCGAAAAAGCAAATTGTTTACTAATTTTGAACATGTTTATTATTTTCTCAATATTAATTGTTACTTGAATTTTTTGGTGAAATATGAGTAACTAACGGGTAGTGGTCGGAATATTTTACTTTATCTATTCTTGTTTGCGTTGCTTTTAGATTTTTGCTGTGCAAGATATAGTCTATACGGAAAAGGAAAAAATCTTCGTGATAGGTTATTCCCGGACCGAAATTGTTGCTCACGTATGCATCCACTAATCCATCTTTTAGTTTATTATAAGCATAAGAAATTGGTGTGTCGTTAAAATCGCCACAAATGATAATATTTTCTGATTCTGTTTTTGCGATAGTTCTTTTTATCAATTGTGTTTGATCTGCACGCTTTCTATATGCTCGACCAAGACGTTTTCTTATATTGGTGGTTACATCTTCCAACTTCACTTCGCCGTCACTCTGTATATATTGGCTGTAAAGCCGTTTGTCTGCTGCTGTAATTTGATTTGACTCTAAATGAACATTGGCAATTGTAAATTTTTCTCCTTCAATGTTTATTGTATATATTGCAGCTCCGTTGTTCGATTTTTCAAATATTATATCTTTCTTTTTTTCAATAGGGTATTTGGAGAAAACAGCCAGTCCCAAGGTGCGATATTTATCCGAGAATGCCAGTGGTGTAATAGCTTTATACGGATATTTATTAAGAATTTTGTTTATAGTACTTTGTGTTATAAACGCTTGTCCTGTTTGGCTCACAAAATACTCTTGCAAACAAATAATATCGGCATCGGTTTCTGCTATATAATCGAGTAAAGGATGTTTTTTGCACTCTTTTTTACTCTCGTTCTCAAAGAACTTAACGTTGTAAGTCAATACTTTAATGCTGTTTTCCGGAATCTCTTTTTTCGAAACATTCAACGGGAAAAACGTTGTTATCGGTTTCGCACAGATAAGTAGAGATAAGAAAGAAAATAGTGCCAGCCACCATTTTTTTGTCACAATCCATAAAATCAGATATAAAATATTGATAAACAAAATTGCTCCAAAACCTAATCCGATGTATGAAAACAGATTGGTTTTAAGTGGTGATATTTTCCATGCTAAAAACGATGATAAGAGCAAGCCAATCATTATTATGTTGGTAGCAAATACAAGATATTTTACAATTCGCCCGAAGGTTATTTTCTTATTTCTTACTCGCATCGAATAGTTTCTTTTTTTCGTCGGTAGACAAACTGCTATATCCCGATTGTTTTAATTTGTCTAAAATAGCATCGATAACTTCTTGATCGCTTGGTTCTCTTTTCCTTTTTGTGGTATCGCTATCAGTTCGCTTATAAGTTACTTTGAGTTTCGATTTTTTTACAGGTTTGAACATGTTTATAAATCCATCCATCAACTTCCCGATCCAAGCAGTAATATCTCTGCCTTTTTTGTATTGTACGGCGAAAAAATATCCTGCCAATCCACCTCCAATATGGGCTAGATGTCCGCCGGGATTAGCATCGTTTCCAAGTGCAAAAAAATCAATAATAAAAATAGCCAAAGCAATATAACCAATTTTTATTGAACCCAATAATAACAGGTTGATTCTTACTTTGGGTCTGTAAAATGCGGCACCCATTACAATTGCCATAACCGCAGCAGAAGCACCAATCAAAGGTGGAGACATTTGGAGTTGTTTCCAGTCGTTCAACATATTTACATAGTAGGGTATCGTGTTGAAAGCTAAAATATAAATGAGAGCACCGCTAACGCCGCCCATTATGTATAAACTTGCCAATGTTCTGTTGCTGAAATACTGTAAAAAAATACGCCCAAACCAATAGAGCCAAAGCATATTGAAAAAAATGTGCAACAAATCGGCATGGATAAACATGTATGTAAATGGAGTCCATACTCTTTTTGCTAAAAGTTGCAAATCAGCAGGAACTCCTAAAAAGCCGATAATGTTTATTTGGTTGAAGTAGAATAGTTTAGTTATTAATCCGATTGTTGCAATAGCCAAAAAGACAAACGCATTGATAAAAATAATTCTTACCAATAGATTGCTATTTTTGTATTTGTATTTTAGTCGATTAATAATATCTGTCATAAGGATTGTGTTTTTTTCTCCAATAAAGAATTAATATAATTCCAAACAACATACCACCCAAGTGGGCAAAATGAGCAATATTGTCATTTTGAAGATTCGCCATTCCCAAAAACAGTTCCAAAACTCCATATCCCAAAACTAACCATTTTGCTTTAATTGGGAAAGGGAAAGGTATAATAAATAGTTCGGCATTGGGAAACATCATTCCGAAAGCCAACAGAATGCCAAAAACTGCACCCGATGCACCAACAGTTACAGAGTTTAGTATAATATTGAAATTACCTTGTACGGTATCAATATAGTTCATGTTTTGTTGTAAAATATGGTAGCCATTGTTATAAATCTCCGAAATCATTTCCGGACTAAGGCTGTTTTCCAACAATTTTAGTCGTATAAAAGTAACTGCCATCTGAATTACTGCCGCACCAACACCTGTTACAAAATAGTATATCAAAAATCTCTTACTACCCCAAACATATTCTAGCGTACGTCCAAACATAAAAACAGCAAACATGTTAAAGAAAACGTGACTGAAAGATTTTGGACTGTGCAAAAACATGTAGGTAATAAATTGGTGTATTTTGAAACCTTTAGATCCGACATAGTGTAATCCGAAAATATCAGTCAAGTCGATTCCGTTTCTCAGAAAAACAACTTGAGCCAACCACACAATTACATTTATTATAATTAAGTTAAGTGTGATAGGTGGTATAGAACCACCAAAAACCTGCCTTGAATTGTTCATGTTTATATTGTTATAATTGAACACAAAAGTACATATAAATTCGTACTATTTGTGGTTTTTTTGCCCATAAAAGCATTTTTTTAAAGAAAATCAAATACTTTTTAGGATTTTTCTTGATTGTTATTAAATAAACATTTATATTTGAGGCGAATTAAGTGCATAGCTCTGCTATGCTTACAGTTTGTTTAATTTTTTATTAACGTTTTTTCATGAATAAATCAGAACTAATTAGTGCAGTTGCCGAAAAATCGGGACTTAGCAAAGTTGATGCTAAAAGAGCATTAGATGCAACACTTGAGGCAATCGCCGAAGAGATGAAAAGAGGAGGAAGAGTAGCATTAGTAGGATTTGGAACTTTCTCAGTTTCTGAAAGAAGCGCAAGAATGGGTATCAATCCAAGAACAAAAGCTCCTATTAAAATTGCTGCTAAAAAAACTACTAAATTTAAACCAGGATCAGAACTATCAAACCTCTAATCTCGTGAATCAGAAAGTTTGAAAAAGGAACAAATTAGTGATTTGTTCCTTTTTTATTTGAAAACTGTAAACAATAACAGACGGAATAAACGTTATATTAATGGTTGGAGAATTAATTTAAGAGAATTCTAAAATTTATAAATGAGAGATTACCTAAAAACAATTATTCTCTTGAATTGTTATTCACATTACAACAACAATGAACGTTGTTTTATAAATATAAATATAGAGCGAATTTTATTTCGTTTTTCAATATTCAATACATGGTTAATATGTTAAGTATAAAAAATCTACATGCGATTGTAGAAGAAAAAGAGATATTAAAAGGCATCGACCTGGAAGTGAAAAAAGGCGAAATTCATGCGATAATGGGACCTAATGGCTCCGGAAAAAGTACTTTGTCTTCGGTGCTTGCAGGTAATCCAAAATTTGAAGTTACTCGCGGAACGGTGCATTTCAACGGTAAAGATTTGCTGGAAATGGAGCCCGAAGACAGAGCGCGGGAAGGAATTTTCCTAAGTTTTCAATATCCGGTGGAGATTCCCGGTGTGAGCATGGTAAATTTTATGCGTGCCGCAGTAAACGAGCAACGAAAATATAAAAACGAACCACCCATTTCGGCATCGGAGTTTTTGAAACTTATGCGTGAAAAACGTGAATTGTTAGGAATGGACAGCCAACTGGTAAACCGTTCGGTAAATGAAGGTTTTTCGGGTGGAGAAAAGAAGAAGAACGAGATTTTCCAAATGGCTATGCTAAAACCGAAATTGGCTATTTTGGACGAAACCGATTCGGGATTAGATATTGACGCGTTGCGTGTTGTAGCATCGGGAGTGAACAAGTTGCACACAGAAGAAGATGCCGTACTTGTAATTACGCACTATCAACGTCTGCTCGACTACATCAAACCCGATAAAGTACACGTGTTGTACAACGGAAAAATGATTAAATCAGGAGAACCCGATTTGGCATTAGAACTCGAAAACAGAGGTTACGACTGGTTAATCAATCCTTAAACTCTCAAAATCCCAAAAGATTTTGGGACAAATCCGTAATAGAAAAATGGTAGAAAAACAATATATAGATTTGTTTGAACAGTATCGCCGTGAACTTGATGATAACTCGGTTGAAGGGTTGAATCGTCATCGCGATATGGCTTTCGAAGTGTTTTCGAAAATCGGTTTTCCGACATCAAAAGATGAAGATTACAAATATTCAAACATAGTAGATGCTTTCGACGATGATTTGGGACTGAATTTGCGAAATATTCCTATTCCCGTAAATCCTTACGATGCTTTCAAATGCGACGTTCCCAATCTGTCTTCGCACGTTTTTTTCCTTATCAACGACAGATATTATCGCGACGCACAAAACAACGAGCCGCTACCCGAAACTGTTTTCGTGGGTAGTTTACAAGATTTCTCTCAGCAATATCCGGATGTTTTTGCAAAACATTACGCTCAAATTGCCGACTATTCCGATAATGGCGTTGTGGCATATAATACAATGTTTGCACAAGACGGCTTTGTGGTGTATGTGCCTAAAAATGTGCAGATTGAAAAGCCATTGCAATTGATTAATATTCTTCGTGGCGGAGTCGATTTGAACGTGAATAGACGAATTCTTATCATTGCCGAAGAGAACGCTCAGGTGAAACTGTTGGTTTGCGACCATGCTGTGGACGATGTACATTTTGTGGTAACGCAGGTAACGGAGATTTTTGCCGATAAATCGGCTCAAATCGATTACTACGAATTGGAAGAGAACTCGGTAAAAGTTACTCGTTTGACTTCACTTTTCAGTGAGCAAATGGAAAATTCAAATGTTGTTACGAGTGGAATTACTCTGCACAACGGATATACACGCAATAATTATCGTTTCCGACTTTTGGGCGAACATGCCGAAGCACATGTTGGCGGTTTGGCTATTTGCGACAAAAAGCAGCATGTTGATAACTATGTCTTTGTTGATCATGCGGTGCCTAATTGCCTTAGCAACGAGTTGTTTAAGAATGTGTTGGATGAGCAGGCTACCGGTGCTTTTTGTGGTAGAATTCTTGTGGAGAAAGATGCACAAAAAACTCTCGCTTATCAAACTAATCGCAATTTGTGTATTTCGCCCGATGCTCGCATCTATTCCAAACCTCAGTTGGAGATTTATGCCGACGATGTGAAGTGTTCGCACGGACTTACCACCGGACAATTAGATGAAGATGCACTTTTCTATCTTCGTGCTCGCGGAATCGATAAAGAAGAAGCCCGCTTGTTGCTAATGGTTGCTTTTACACGCGATGTACTCGATTTAATCCGTATAGATTCGTTACAAGAGCGATTGGAACATCTGATTAATAAACGATTCCGTGGCGAATTGCTACGTTGCGGAAATTGCAATGTGTGTAAATATTTCGATTAAATTATATGGACTTAACTCAAATTCGAAAAGATTTTCCGATTCTTTCCCGACAAATACACGGGAAACCGTTGGTGTATCTCGATAACGGTGCAACTACGCAAAAACCGCGATGCGTGATTGACAAAATAACGGAGATGTACACCACAACAAATGCCAATGTGCATCGTGGTGTCCATTTTCTAAGTCAGGCTGCCACCGATGAACACGAAGCATCTAGAAGAGTAGTCCAACAATTTATCAATGCCGCTTCTGCCAATGAAATCGTTTTCACACGCGGAACTACAGAAGCTATCAATTTGATTGCATCCTCTTTTTGTCGCGAATTTTGTAAAGAAGGCGACGAGATAATTATTTCCGCTATGGAACATCACTCAAACATTGTTCCGTGGCAGTTGCAAGAATCGATTTCGGGAATAAAAATGCGAGTGTTGCCAATTACCGATGAAGGCGAAATTGAGTTGGAGCAATTAGAAAAGATGATTTCATCTCGCACTAAACTGATTTCGGTTATGCATGTTTCTAATGTGTTGGGAACGGTAAATCCAATTGAAAAAATCATCGAAGTCGCTCATCGTTACGACGTTCCGGTTTTGATTGATGCGGCTCAATCGGTACAACATTTCTCGATTGATGTACAGAAATTGGATTGCGATTTCTTAGTTTTTTCATCGCACAAAGCATACGGACCAACCGGAATGGGAGTTTTGTACGGAAAAGAGAAATGGCTCGAAAAACTTCCGCCGTATCAGGGTGGTGGAGAGATGATTTCGAGTGTGTCGTTCGAGAAAACTACTTTCGCAAATCTGCCTTTTAAATTTGAAGCCGGAACACCCGATTATATCGGTTCATCCGCCTTGGCAACCGCTTTGAAATATATTTCCAATCTCGGAATGGATAATATTTTAAAGCATGAACACGAATTGCTTACCTACGCAACGGAGCGATTATCCGAAATTGATAAACTAAAAATTTATGGAACGGCAAAAAATAAGAGCAGTGTAATTTCCTTTGTTGTGGACGGAGTTCATCCTTACGATATGGGCGTTTTGCTTGATATGCAAGGGATTGCCGTTCGCACCGGACATCATTGTGCCGAACCGCTTATGCGTCGTTTAGGCATAGAAAGCACTGTTCGCGCTTCGTTTGCACTTTACAATACCAAAGACGAAGTGGATGTTTTGGTGAAGGGTGTTGAGAGAGTGGTGGGAATGTTTTAGATTCCCAACCACAAAATTGTTAATCTGAAAAGTCTTTTGTCTTGACTCTTGTGTCTTGCGTCAGAATATTGGATAGCTGCTCCGCAGGATAGGAACTTCGTTCGATCGAAAGCTGAACCCGATAAAAAAACGCATTTTCTTTGCGCTCTCTGCGAGGAACAAATATTAGTATGTAGT
>CAYFUW010000033.1:0-21793 GCA_964346495.1 uncultured Dysgonomonadaceae bacterium | reverse complement strand
CAATGATTGAATCATCTATGATGATAAATGACCGAATGCCTGAGTATTGTATGGAAAGGGCCAGCGATATTTTAAACAGATATAAGAAATCGTTAAACGGCTCCAATATCCTCGTTTTGGGTGTTGCTTACAAACAAGATATAGACGACTATCGTGAAAGTCCTGCCTTGGTAGTAATTGATATTTTAAAAGAGAAAGGAACAAATATTAAATATTTTGACCCATATATTACTGAATATAAATACAAAGGGAACAAATATCAAGGCGAAAAAGAGTTAACTAAAGAGCTTATAGAGTCTGCCGATTTAGTGATGATAACAACTGCTCACACCAAAATTGATTACGATTTTGTACAACAACATGCAAATTTTATTTTTGACACTAAAAACGCAATGAAAGATATCGTTAATAGAGATAATATCGAACTACTGTAGAATAGTTTGGAGTTAGAAGTCAGAAGTTTTATAATAAAGCTTACTTACAAAAAACAAAACTCAAAACTATTTACTCAAAACTATAATGAAATCTATAATGAAAACTATATGCGTAATAGGTGGCGGCAGATGGGGACAAAACCATATTCGCACACTATATGAAATGGGAAATTTGGGCGGAATAGTAGAAGCCAACCCAAAAAGATTACAAGAACTTTTGGGAAAATATCCTGTAAAAGGCTATTCGGACGTTGAAACTGCCCTGCAAGATAGCTTTGATGGTTTTACCATTGCTGCACCGGCACCACTACACTACGAAATTGCAAAGTTATTGCTGCAAAACGGGAAAAGTGTACTGGTAGAAAAGCCGATGACTCTCTCTGCCGAAACATCTCTCGAATTGGTAGAACTTGCGAAATCGAAAGGAGCACAACTGATGGTTGGTCATGTTCTGTTATTTCATCCTGCAATTATAAAGATTAAAGAGCTAATAGACAGTGGCAAAATAGGAGAACTATATTATATCTATTCAAATCGTCTAAATTTAGGAACAGTACGAACAGAAGAGAACGTTTTTTGGTCGTTAGCACCACATGATGTATCTATTTTCGACTATTTTGTTGGCAAACCGGCTATCTCGATTAAAGCAAGAGGTCAAAAATTCCTACAACCCAATGTGTATGATTCCACTTTGGCCCAATTAACATACCCCGGTAATGTCCACGGTCACATATTCGCATCATGGTTGCATCCTTTTAAAGAACATCGTCTGGTTGTGATTGGCAGCGAAGGTATGCTCTCTTTTGAAGACTCAAGTACCGATAAAAACATTGTTTTCCACAATAAACGCATTCAGTTTGAAGGGGGAATACCTGCAAAAGTGGAAGCACCCGACGAAATTATCCCATATGAGAAAAAAATGCCGTTAACAGAGGAGTTGTCTTATTTTGTAAATAATTTAGATGGAAAAATTGAGGTTGCAGACGGACAATCCGGTTATGAGGTTGTCAAAGTATTAGAAGAGGTACAAAAATTAATTGACATGTCAGAGCACTGAGCACAGATTACAGAACACTGAACATAGAGTATAAGAAGATATTTGTATAAGAGGAAGAGCTATTTATAAAGCAATTGTTATAAATTAATTATGCATAATTTTAAGAATCTGAAAATTTGGCAAATGGGAATAGATTTAGTTACTGAAATTTATTTGTTGACTAATTCATATCCTAAGAATGAGGTATTTGGTTTAACTTCACAAGCAAGGAGAGCGGCCGTATCTATTCCGCTGAATATATCAGAAGGTTCTGCGAAGTCAAGTAATAAAGATTTTGCTCGTTTTTTGGAAATGTCTATTGGCTCAAGTAATGAGCTGGAGACATTATTGATAATTGCAAGAAATTTAGCTTTTATTGATGATAAAACATTATCAGAATATCAGCAAAAGATAACAGATTTACGTAAAATGATTTTTAAATTTAAGGAATCATTAGAGAGTTAAACAAAACACATTAGATGGTTTTTCTTATGTAAACTATCTGTATTCTGTGTTCTGTCCTCTGTATTCCAATTAAGATATATTTATGGAAAAAGAGTACTTTGTGCACGAAAGCAGTTACATTGATGAGAATGTAACAATTGGAAAAGGCACCAAGATTTGGCATTTCTGTCATGTTCAAAAAAATGCTGTTTTGGGCGAAAATTGCTCGCTCGGACAAAATGTGAATGTGGCAAACAATGTAAAAATTGGCAATGGTGTTAGGATACAGAACAACGTTTCGGTATATGAAGGAGTAGAACTGGAAGATAATGTTTTTTGTGGTCCTTCGTGTGTGTTTACCAATGTGACTACACCACGCGCTCACTATTCTGTTCACGGAGTTTACGCAAAAACACTCATTAAGTGGGGAGCATCGTTAGGTGCAAACTCAACAATCGTTTGCGGACATACTGTCGGACGATGTGCACTTATAGCTGCCGGAGCAGTAGTTACCAAAGATGTAAAAGATTACGCACTTATGGCAGGAGTACCAGCTAAACAGATAGGCTGGGTATGCGAATGCGGGTTTAAACTTGATAATAATCTGTCATGTCCATCGTGTGGCAAGAAATACTTGGAGGGAGAAAATGGTCTCCATGAATTACGCTAATTAATGCGAATCTTACGAACAGCACAAATGTTATGTCTAAAATTATTTACAAGGAAGAAAGCTACAAAATAATTGGTGCATGTATGGAGGTCCATAAAAAACTAGGACCCGGTTTTCTTGAGAAAGTTTATTGTGAAGCGCTAGAGATTGAGTTTAATAAGGCTGACATTCCATATATACGAGAGAAAAAACTCCCTATTTATTATGACAATCAACTAATGAAATCTTATTATAAAGCTGATTTTGTATGTTTTGATAAAATAATATTAGAGATAAAAGCAGCAAAAGTTTTAGTAGAAGCTCATATTCAACAAACATTAAATAACACTGTGTCAACCAAATTCAGTTTAGGATTACTAGTAAATTTTGGTGAACAGTCATTGAAATACAAACGCTTGGTTAATTCGCGTAATTCGTAAAAATTAGTAAAATTAAAACAATATGAATTTCAGAGATTTAGTAAAACAATATAACGTATTAAAACCCGAAATAGATAAAGCAATGATAGATACCGCTGCTTCGGGTGGTTACATAATGGGTAAAGCGGTAAAAGAGCTGGAAACTTCCCTTGCTGAATATGTAGGAGTAAAACACTGTATATCTTGCGCTAACGGGACAGATGCACTTACACTTGCCCTTAAAGCATGGGGCATTGGAGCAGGCGATGCGGTGTTTGTTCCCGATTTCACGTTTTTTGCATCGGCAGAAGTTATCTCTTTGGAAGGAGCAACTCCGATTTTTATTGATATTGATGAAGACACTTTCAATATAGATGTAAAGAGCCTTGAGAGAGCAGTTGAACAAACTTTGCAAGAAGGAAAACTAACACCAAAAGTTATTATTACCGTTGATCTGTTTGGGCTTCCAGCCGATTACTATGCTGTTAAGAAAATCGCCGATAAATACAATCTACCTATTCTGGAAGATGGTGCACAAGGTTTTGGTGGCAGAATAAACGACCGTATGGCTTGCAGTTTTGGAGATATCTCTACAACATCCTTTTTCCCGGCAAAACCATTAGGATGTTATGGCGATGGAGGTGCAGTTTTCACCAATAACGATGAGTGGGCAAAACTAATAGATTCTTTCAGAGTACATGGAAAAGGTTCATTCAAATACGACAATGTTCGTATCGGAGTAAACTCCAGATTAGACACTCTTCAAGCAGCTATTTTGCAAGTAAAATTCGATGCTTTTAAAAACTACGAAGTAGAAGATATAAATAAAGCCGCCGCACTATATACTGAGAAATTGAAAGATGTTGTAAAAACTCCGGTAATTCCCGAGGGTTACTACTCCAGCTGGGCTCAGTACACTATTCAACTAAAAAACAGAGAGCAGAGAGACGGTTTACAAGTCTATCTTAAAGAACAAGGAATTCCGAGTATGGTATATTACCCAACTCCAATGCACGGACAAACAGCATATAAGAATTTGAACTATCCTGCCGACAGCAACCCTGTTACGCAACAACTATGTGCCACAGTACTTTCGTTACCAATACACCCATATATCACTAAAGAGGATGTGGATAAAGTATGTGAGCTAGTCATTGCTTTCTGTAACAAAAACAGTTAAGTTCTCAAAAACATTTATTAATTGACCAATTAATTAAGAGAGTTATCTTAGAGCAATGCAATTAAAACTCGGCTATTTTACAATAATTGAGATACTTTGCTCGTTACTTAGATAGCTATATTATATAGTGGTACAAAACAGAGATAAAGGAGATAAATGCAGGGGGCTTCGATAAAGAATAAAACTTTAAAGGGAGTAAAATGGAGTTTTGTTGATAATATTGTAGGCTCCGGTGTAACTTTTATTGTGGGATTGATTCTCGCAAGACTACTTACTCCGGCAGAGTTTGGTATAATCGGTATTGTAACAGTCTTTATTGTAATATCAAATACGATAATTGATGGGGGATTTTCCACGGCATTAATCAGAAAACTGGAAGTTACAGACGATGATTACAACACTGTCTTCTACATTAACCTATTTGTTTCGATATTAATAATTCTATTATTAGTTTTATTTTCAAACAAAATAGCACTGTTTTTTAATGAAATCATACTTGAAAAAGTATTCCCTGTCATGAGCCTAATATTGTTAATCAATGCATTAACAATTGTCCAAAGGGTAGATCTTATAAGAAAAGTTGATTTCAAAACACAAGCTTTTATCTCTTTAGCTGCTTCGTTAGGAAGTGGAATCATTGGTATAACCTTGGCGCTTTTGGGTTATCATGTTTGGAGTTTGGTATGGCAACAGCTTAGCAGACAGTTTATCAACTCATTGCTATTGTGGTCTCTGAATAAATGGAGTCCAAAATTAAGGTTTTCATTGACAAGCTTTCGGGAGCTATTTGGATTTGGCTCAAAAATATTGGGAGCAAACCTAATCAACACTATATATAGAAATATATTCAATATAATTATTGGAAAGATATATTCGGTTCCACAATTAGGGCAATACACAAGAGCTGAGCAGTTTAACTTAATCCTAACAAATAATTTGACAACAGTTATTCAAAGGGTGAGTTTTCCTATATTAAGTTCTTTGCAAAGCGATAGAGAACGGTTGACAAATACATTCAGAAAGTTCACCATTTACAGTAGCCTGATAGCATTTCCTTTAATTCTTGGATTAGGCGCAATAGCCAAACCTCTAATAGTAGTATTGATTGGCGAAAAGTGGTTGATAGCGGCAACCTATCTGCAAATAATGTGTGTATATGGCATTTTATACCCTCTTACCAACCTGAATATAAACATGTTAAACGTAGGAGGGTATTCAAATATTGTATTAAGGCTTGAAGTAATAAAAAAAATATTGTTCATACCAGTTTTAGTGGTTGGTTTTTATTTTGACTTAATACATATGCTTTGGGCAGCAGCAGTTTATTACTACATAGAGTTTGTTTTTAATAGCTGGTATTCGGAAAAACTATTTAATTATGGAATTCTAAAACAGGCTAAAGATGTTGCACCAATATTGTTAATATCGTTATTAGTCGCTTTTTGTATGTGGATAATATCACTTATTCCTATTCGATTAATTTTTGTGCTTTTATTGCAATGCTTTATAGGAATGACTTTGTCTTTTTTGTTATTTGAAAAAATTTCTATGCCCGAATATGTTCATTTGAAAAGAACAGTAATAAATGAATTGCGTAAATTGAAAAAAAACAAACCTACTGATGGAGAATAGCATACAGATAAAAGAAAACACTTACGACAGATTATTAATAGTGTTAATACTATTGATGGCTTTCGGCTCAATAGGGGGAGCTTTTCAACCGGTACGACTGTTTATCGTAGGGTTAATTCCTCTTACAATTACTACTTTTACAAGAGATAGCATCCTCAAAAAAAAGTATGCTTACGAAAGATATTTCTTTATATTTTGGCTTTTGTATGGCATCATCAGCCTGTTGTGGATACATCATCTCGATGAAGGATTAAAAGAAATTGTATATCTAATAATCAATTTTTTCGGAGTACTATCTGTTTTTTCACTATCATCGCTAGCTAACAAACCACAGGAGTCAATAATAAAAGCATGGATATTACTGTTTGTTTTAACTCTTCCAATTGCTATTTATGAACTGGCATTCGACATACACTTAGATATATCTTACCATGGAAGTGACTCATACTCCAACTTAGGAAGAGGTGTAGTCGCTCAAAGATTTTTCGCATCCGTAACTTTCGGCAATCTTAACGGATATAATACAATGCTTGTTTTTATCACTCCCTTTTTGCTGGGAATGCTTGTAAGACATGACGAACCTATAAAAAAATGGAAACAACTATTAATTTGGATTTTGTTTCTCTTTCTTATAACTATTGTGATAGTGAATAGTTCAAGAGGAGCTATTGGAGCAATTATTTTAATATTTGTAATTTTTATGTTTTTCTTTTTACGAAACATAGCTTCCTATATTGCATTTCTAATAATATTCTTTGGTGTAGGAATTGGCTTTTACTTGGAGTTTAAAGAGATTTTTGATTTTCTAATGTTGAAATTAGAAATGCTGGGACTTGATGATGAAGGAAGGCGCAGTCTAATAATCAATGGTTATGATGCATTGATAAAAAGTAATCTCTTAGGTATTGGGGCATCAGATTTTATGCCAACAATGTCTATGATATATGGCATGATTAACTCTTCACCTCATAATCTTTTTCTTGAGGTTTTTGTACAATATGGACTTATAATAGGTCTTCTGTTTTTAGGGATGTTTGTACGTATTATCATACAGCTAATAAAAAGTAATTCAAAACGAAACAAATTTATTGTAATTGCCGCTATACTATCCTATCCGTTAGCAATAATTATAGATAGCAGTTATTTGTTAAGTGCTTCAACATGGCTTTATATAGCTTCTCTATACATAATTGGGGATATATATTTTTCAAAAAAATCTATTAATTTAAATCCCTAAATATGAAAATATTAATTGTTACTGATGGATATCCTACAGATAATTATCCTCTAAATGGCATCTTCACTTATGACCAGGCAAAAGCTCTTCAGGCTCTTGGTCATGAAGTGACAGTAGCATCAATAGACCTACGTTCTATTAGAAGATGGAGAAGGTGGGGTAAATACCACTTTATAAGAGATAATATTACAATTTATAACTACTCTTTTCCGGTAGGAGCATTCCCTCTAAAGACACTATGCTTTTGGGGCAAAAAATGCTTGTCTTCCCTATTTAAAAACATATTAAAGGAACAAGGAGCACCAGATATTATACATGCGCATTTCACTTTTGGCGGAAATATTTCTACAATACTAAAACAAAAGTATAATATACCATTAGTTATTACAGAACATAGTAGCACTGTAAACAAAGAGGTAATTCCAAAATCCATTTTTAATTTAGCAAAAGAGGCATATTTCAATGCAGACAAGTTAATTTCCGTATCTTCAAAGCTGGCAGAAAGTATTTTTCGACATTGGAATATAAAACCACTTGTTGTTCATAATGTTGTAGATATAGATATTTTCACAACATCTTCCAACAAGAATAAGAGCAATTTTAATTTTTTATCTGTTGGTATACTCAATTACAATAAGGGGTTTGATATCCTTATAAAAGGGTTTCACAAGGCAAACTTTAAAAACTCAGTAAACCTACTTATAATAGGTGACGGTGATATAAAAAAAGAACTTCAAGCAATGATAAATGATTATGGTCTATCAAATCAAGTAAAGCTACTAGGCCGTTTATCAAGAAAAGAGATCGCAGAAATAGCAAAAAAGTGCCAGGCATTCGTTTTAGCATCTCGGAGTGAAACCTTCGGAGTGGTTTATATTGAAGCAATGGCTGCCGGACTACCTGTTATTGCAACCGCTTGCGGTGGACCAGAAGATTTTGTAAACGATAAAAATGGGATATTAATTCCACCAAATAATGTTGATGAACTAAAAGGGGCACTTCTTCAAATGTACAACACATATGATACTTATAATGGGGCGGAAATATCGGAAGAATGCATAAGAAAGTTTTCGCCACATTCAATAGCTACACAATTGACCGATATCTACGAAGACCTGCTTAAAAATTACAATTTATGAAAACAATAAAAAGAATAGCTTATTTATCACTTATACTCCTGTTAGTAACTTCTTTTGTTTGCAAAGCACAGGAATCAACCTGGAGTGTTAAAGATGGATGGGTAATGAAAAGCAACCCTGATACCGGCAAAGAAGAGAAGTTTTTTGCAATAGGTTTGTGGGGTGTCCCCGGATATACTTTTAATAAGCTTTCAGTCGAAGATGAAAGTGATAAATATCCCGATAACAAAGATCAGTTTTTAAATAAAATAAAACACTTCAACTTATTCTACATTCAGCTTAATTTTGGAAAAGAATATATGAATAATGTGATGAAAATGGCAGGGACAATTGAAATTCCCTGGTTTCTTAAAGAAGAGTATTTTGATAAAAAAGGAGATAGTAATGAAGCTTACTATATGATGCGAAGACTAGTATCAGAAAAAAAATCAAAATCTACAAGACTACAAAAAACTATAAATACAGCTATTGATTATACTTTACGTGAGGTAAAAGATTCAAAAGATTTTATCTGGGCTCCGTTCGATGAAATAGCTACAGGTTATCAATCGTGGGCATGGCCAAGTGAAGTTACCGATATGGTTTATGATGAAATTAAAAATAGGACTCCCAATAAACTAGTCTATATTGATCTCTTAGGAAGTTCATCTCCATATGGAAACACATTTTTATTTGAACAATATTATTATAACAAGAGACAAAAAAAACTTCCACCAACTCCGCCATTTTATGCTCTTCAAAAAACCTCAAAGAGAGAAAGCTTAAATGATTTTTTTGTAACTCATGAAGGCAAATCAATTATGGAAAATAGAAATGGTGTTTGGCGAATTGACGAAATGCCTACAAAGGATTTAGAAAACATTTGGCATGAAAACGTTAAGCTAACTGCCAAAGGCTACAAAAAATCAGGAGACATTTTTGGGATAAACTCTTTCCAGCACTTAAGAGATAATCCCAAATTAGCAGGAGTAACAGTAGAAGCCATAAAAAAAGGTGCCGGAGAGGAGGCACCGGTTTGGCTATTTTTCGACTCAAACGGTTATGCTAAACCATCGCTTGAATCTACAGAAAGCTACATTCGTAAAATTAAGTGCCAGATATATACATCCATTGTTCATGGTGCAACCGGTGTACTTTTTTGGAGTGATTTAAGAAAAGATGACACAGTTTTTAACAGTTTGATTCCGGTAATAAAAGAATTAAAAAAATATGAACATATTTTTTACATGGAAACTATAAACGAAAACTTTGAGGGAGATATACGATATATAATAAAAAAAGGAGAAAAACAAAGATATTTAATTGCTGTTAATACTTCTGGCAAAAATAAGGTTTTAGACAATAGAGATATAAAAAGAACATTGTTCAAACCATATGAAGTTAAAGTAAAAACACTTTAACGTTTTATTAAAATCTGCCAGGATATTAAATTTGATATAAGTTTATTAACATGTCCGAATAGATTTTGATTCTAATAAAAGTAAATATAAGATTTATGTTGACAAACAACTAATGAGAATGTTCGCATTTTTTTAATACAAAAACAATAGTAATGACTTTTACGTATGAAAATACTTCACTTAATGTTATCGAGTTTTTATATTGACAATGCTGCCTATCAAGAGAACATCCTGCCAGTTATAAACAAAAAAGATGGTTACAAGGTGGAGATAATTGCATCAACTGAAGTTTTTGTCAAAAACAACACACTTGGACTTACGGAGCCAAAGCAATATTATACTCCTGAAAATATAAAAATAACTCGATTACCATATATAAATATACTTGGTAGTTTTATCTCAAGAAAAGTAAGGGCATATCCAAAATTGTACAAAAAAATTGAAGAGTTCTCGCCCGATATAATTTTCTTTCATGGCACGGCAGCATGGGCACTAAACATTGTTGCTAAATACAAAAGAAACAATCCACATGTGAAATTTTATGTAGACTCTCATGAAGACAAAAACAACTCAGCTCGTAATTTCCTATCCCGTTTACTTCTTTATGATTGTTTCTATAGTCCCATATTGAGAAAAAATATAGAATATATTGATAAACTATTCTACATTACAAAAGAAACATACAATTTCATAAAAAAAAGATATCGCATAAAAGACGAAAAACTATATTTCTTACCATTAGGAGGAATTATTCCAGACACAGATAAGCGATTGCAGGCACGCAAGTTAATTAGAGAAGAATATGGACTATCAGAAAATGATGTTTTATGTCTCCATTCAGGAAAACTTGACAAGTTGAAGAGAACTATAGAAACAGTAAAAGGGTTCTCTAATTTCCAAAGTGATCGATTTAAATTGTTTATTATTGGTTCAGCAAGTGAAGAGATCAAAATAGAACTAGATAAACTTATAGAAAAAGACAATAGAGTATTTTTTCTGGGCTGGAAAAAACAAGAAGAGTTACAAAATTTTCTTATGGCGACAGATCTCTATATTCAATTAGGGTCACAATCCGTAACAATGCAGCAAGCAATGTGCAACGGATGTGCTGTAGCAGTCTATCCACATGAAAGTCATGTTTTCCTACTGGCAGACAATGTTTACTATATACAATCATCACAAGATATTACAAATATGTTGGAAAGTATCGATAATAATGTTGATGAGTTTAAAACAAAAAGAGAAAAAAGTTTTAGTTTTGCAAAAAAAACATTAGACTACAACATGATAGCTAAAACTTTTACAGAAAATAATTAATTAATTTGCAATGACACTATCTTACTTGTACGCTAAGTTTATTAGAAAATATGTAGTAGGTAAAGCTATTATTAATAGTAAAATTCACAAAACAGCTTCTATTGCATCAGGCACTAGTGTAGTGAACTCTACTATTGATAAATACTCCTATTCAAGCTATGATTGCTTTTTTGTAAATTGTATAATAGGAAAATTCTGTAGTATAGCTGACAATGTTTATATAGGAGGAGCCGAACATCCAATTAGTTGGGTGTCAACATCACCTGTTTTTCAAAACGTAAAAAATAGTGGTCCAACAAAAAGATTTGCTAAATATGACATTGATAAAGTAAAAACAACAATTATAGGAAATGATGTTTGGATTGGACATGGAGTTTCTATAAAGCAAGGTGTTAAAATAGGTGATGGAGCTGTTATTGCAACCGGAGCAGTAGTTACAAAAGATGTACAACCTTATTCAATAGTTGGTGGATGTCCAGCGAAGACAATAAGGTTTCGCTTTGATAATAAAACCATTAACAGGCTACTTGCATCAGAATGGTGGGAGTTGAGTGAAGATAAACTGAAAAAGGTAGCTAAGTTTATTAAGGAGCCTGAAGTTTTTTTAGCAGAAATAGAAAAGCTAAACAAATAGTTCTCTATTGTTGAAGTTTTTACGTATTTAAATATAATGTTTGGATTAGCAAACATTAGAAAAGAAATAGTAATTATAATACTTAAGCTTAAAGGGAATAAGTTGGTTAAAGTATATCACTATATTTATGAAAGTTTCAATAATTACAACCACATACAATAGTGCTCAGACACTAAAAGACACTCTTGAAAGTGTAAACGATCAAGACTATGACAATATTGAACATATTATTGTAGATGGCGCAAGCACTGACAACACTTTGGAGCTGGTTGAAAAATACGGCAAAAGAGTGAAAACCATTATATCTGAACCCGACAAAGGCATTTACGATGCAATGAACAAAGGAATAAATGCGGCTACAGGAGATATTGTGGGTATTTTAAACTCTGATGACTTTTTTACATCTAACGATGTAATAAGCACTATTACTGAAACATTCAGAAATAACAACATAGATGCTTTGTATGCAGATTTACATTTTGTGAATCCAAATAATTTAGATAAATGTGTTCGTTACTATTCTTCAGGAATTTTTCGTCCATCTTTGTTTAGATTCGGATTCATGCCGGCTCATCCAACTTTTTATATGAAAAAAAGTTGTTATGAGAAGTATGGTTTGTATGCTCTTGATTATAAAATTGCTTCAGATTATGATTTGTTGATACGTTATTTGTACAAGGAAAGAATTAAGTACAAATACATAAAAAAAGACTTTGTAACTATGCGAACCGGAGGTGTAAGCACCGAAAGTTTTAAGAGCCGCGTTACATTGAATAAAGAAATTGTTAAGGCTTGCAAGAAGTACGGTATATATACCAATCTTTTTTTGTTAAGCTTAAAATATGCATATAAGATTTTTGAATTAAGAAAATGAATATTCTTATCACAGGAATTAATGGCTTTGTTGGCTCCAACTTTGTAAATAGTTGGAAAAATAAATATACTATTTACGGTTTAGATATAAATCAAACCGCAAAAGATGGTGTGGAGAAAATATTTTCATGGGAAGATTTAAATACTTTACCAAAAACAGATGCAATTATTCATCTTGCGGGAAAAGCTCACGACACAAAAAACGAAAGTCTGGCAGATGAATATTTTGAAGTAAACACGGAGCTTACTAAAAAGATTTTTGATTATTTCCTACAATCCGAAGCAAAAACATTTGTATTTTTTAGTTCTGTAAAAGCAGCAGCAGACACAGTTTTAGAAGATGAGCTCACTGAAGATATTATACCTGTACCGATAGGTCCCTACGGCGAATCAAAAATATTAGCAGAAAATTATATTCTGGAAAAAAGTAACCAACTGATTATAGAAAATAAGAGCATATATATATTGCGCCCTGCAATGATTCACGGACCAGGAAACAAAGGCAACTTAAACCTGCTATATAATGTTGTAAAAAAAGGCATTCCGTGGCCACTTGGAGGTTTCGAAAACTTACGTTCGTTTTGCTCAATTGACAACATAACATACGTGGTTGAACAATTAATACTGGGCATTCCTAAAAGTAGCATATATCACGTTTGCGATGACACACCAATGTCAACGAATCAACTTATCGAACTTATTGCAGAAAGTGTCGATAAGAAAAAGAGAATTTGGCGTTTTCCTAAATCAATTATATTTTTTCTTGCTCGCCTTGGAGACTATTTGCATCTACCTTTAAATAGAGAAAGATTAAAGAAATTGACAGAAAACTACATTGTGAGCAATAAAAAAATAAAAAATGCGTTAAATATTTCACAAATGCCAATAACCGCATGTGAGGGTATGCAAAAAACATTAGATAGTTTCAAGTAAATGGAGATAACCATCATTATAGTAATAATAGTATTGTTTTTAGTAGAATTAGCCTATTTACGTATCGCTAAAGCTTATAACATTATTGACAACCCCAACGACCGCAGTTCACACTCACAACCTACAATTCGTGGTGGTGGTATCATTTTTTGGATAGCTGCCATAATATATGTAATTATAAATCCTTCAAAAGAAGCTTTTTGGTTTTTGACAGGTATTAGTGTAGTTTCTGCTATAAGTTTTGCAGATGATATTGTTGGGATGAGTAGAAAAATTAGAGTTCTATCTCATTTTGTAGCAGTTACATGTATATTCATACTAACAAATATTTTTGACATTGTCCCATGGTGGTCAATTCTGATTATCTATTTCGTTTGTTTAGGTGTAATTAATATGTACAACTTTATGGACGGAATAAATGGAATCACAGGACTTTATACTCTGTCTGTTTTATTGCCATTGATATATATAAATCACAATTTTATCAATTACAATTTGGAAGAACCTTTTGTCAACAATGATTTTCTTATCTTTCCACTTTTAGCAACTCTGGTTTTTCTATTTTTCAATTTCAGAAAAAAAGCGAAATGCTTTGCCGGCGATGTCGGTAGCGTAAGTATTTCAGTATGGATTCTGACACTCCTTATAATATTGATAATAAAAACAAACAATCTTATTTGGATGGGATTTTTGGTTGTTTACGGCGTAGACTCAGTTTATACTATCATTCATAGGGTCTATATGAAACAAAATATCACGGAAGCTCATCGCTTACATTTCTATCAAATATTAGCAAATGAACAAAAAATACCACACAGAATTGTCTCACTAATATACTTTCTCGTACAACTCACCTGCTCTGTATTAATCATTGTTCTATACCCTATTATAGGATGGTGGATTTTTGCAATAATACTTATATCGCTAATCGCAATATATTCATTAAAGTTCAAGCTGATGAACAATCCAAAATGATTCAGATAAAAAATGTATTTATTAAATAAGGATTTTCATGAAAATCAAAGGTTGGGACTATTTAGAGGAATACAGACAAGAAAAAGATGAGATAATTGCCGCGATAGAAGAGGTGCTCGAATCGGGACAACTTATCTTAGGCAGTAAAGTACAAGCTTTTGAAAAAGAGTATGCCCAATATTGTGGCACCAAATACGGCGTTGGTGTTGCAAATGGTACCGATGCTCTTTTTCTGGCACTAAAAGCATTAGGAATAGGAAATGGCGATGAAGTTATTACCGTTTCTAATACAGCAATACCTACCGTATCTGCTATAGTAAGCAGCGGAGCCAAACCAGTATTTGTTGATATCTCGGAAGAGTCGTATCTGATGGATGTTTCCAAGATAGAATCGGTAATTACCTCCAAAACAAAGTGTATTTTGCCCGTACACCTTTTCGGACAATGTGCAGATATGGATAAGATAAACGAACTTGCAGAACACTACAAACTATTTGTCCTGGAAGATTGTGCACAAAGTCACGGAGCAACATATAAAGGCAAAAAATCCGGCTCTATGAGTGATGTTTCTGCCACATCATTTTATCCAACAAAAATACTTTCAACTTTTGGAGACGGAGGTATGGTCAACACCGACAATGAACAGCTGGAACAAAAGTTAAGAAGACTTCGTTTCTATGGAGCCGAAAAAACATATTATGCGCAAGAACATGGTTATAATTCGAGATTGGACGAATTGCATGCATCCATTTTATTGAGAAGGATGAAACATCTCGAATCGAATATTGTACGCAGAAGACAACTTGCCAAGCAATACAATGATGCTCTGTCAAATACAAACTTGATTCTGCCTAAGGAGATGGAATATGGCAAACATGCCTACCATTTATATGTTGTCCGTCATACAGATAGAGACCAAATATTAAAAGAACTGAGACTACAAAACATCAATCTGGGAATAAACTACCCTTGGCCAATACATACAATGTCGGGATATGCATCGTTAGGATATAAAGAAGGAGATTTACCTGTGACTGAAAAAATGGCAAAAGAGATATTCTCTCTTCCTATGTATCCATCTTTGTCTGACGAAACTCAAGCCAAATTTATTGATGTTTTGAAAGATTTAAGCTAAAAGGATTTTATCATGTTTAAAATCAAGTAAAAAAAACATAAAATCACACTAAAAAGCCCTTTCTTACGTTTCTGTTGTTGTAGTCTTCCTTTTTTTAACTACTTTTGCAATCTTAATTAACGCAATTATATTTTATGAGAAAAAATATCCGTTTTATTGTTTTCGCCATACTATTTGTTAGTATAATTGGCTGCGATACTTCCAAAAAAATTGCATACTTGCAAGATTTCGATAAAATATCGGCAAGTGAACAAAGTGGAAAAACCACTATTCTACACGATACTAAAATCTTACCAAAAGATTTATTAACTATTACCGTAATCACAACAGATCCGGAAGCAGCACGCCCCTTTAACCTAACATCGCCAACATATGTTACAGGTGGCGGGAGTGAATTAATTGCACAACCCTCACTACAAACATATCTGGTAGACAATGATGGTCAGATCAACTTTCCAATATTAGGTAAAATCAAGCTGGGTAATCTAAACAAAGAAGAGGCTGAAAATAAGATAGAAGGCTTACTAAAAGCATATCTAAAAGAAGAACCTGTTGTAACTATAAATTTTCAAAATTATAAAATTTCGGTAATAGGTGAAGTTGAGAATCCGGGAACGTTCACCATACCAAATCAAAAAATCAACGTGTTTGAAGCGTTAGCTTTGGCAGGTGATATGACTATTTATGGACGCAGAGACAACGTGAAAATTTTACGCGAAGATGCCGATGGTCAAAAAAACATCATCACACTTAACTTAAATAACGCCGAAATTATTTTTTCACCATACTACTATCTGCAACAAAACGATGTTGTATATGTAGAACCGAATAATGTTGTAGCACAAAACTCACTAATTGGACCAATGACAAACCTATGGGTTTCGGTATCATCCGTTCTCGTATCTATAGCAAGTTTAATGATTATCATACTTAAAAAATAATATGATAGAAAAAAATATTCACAACACAGCACTATTTAATACAGAAATGAACACTCACAAAAGCGGAACATCCGGAATGGAGCTGCTGGGATTGTTCATGAAACATTGGAAATGGATTCTTGTAGGGGTAATTATAGCAATATTTGCCACATTCCTATATTTAAGACAAGCGACTCCTGTATATGAAATCAATTCAAGCATAGTGTTAAAAGAGGCCAATTCATCTATGTTGTCATCAGGCTTAGGACCTTTGGCAAGTTTAGGCATGATGGGAGCCACCAATAATGTTGACAACGAAGTATATATACTAAAAGCACGCTCTACAGTGAAAGCTACAGTAGAGAGACTAAAATTATATACACTTTACATAGAAGATAGACCCAAAAAAGATGTTGACTTATACAACACTAGTCCGGTCATTGTAGATATGGATAAAGATGCATGGAATAAATTAGAACAAGACATCAAGTTCGAAATGCATGTAATGGAGAATGGGAATGTTGCCATAAAGGGTAGAATAAAAGACCTTATTACCAAAGAGGTATTTGCTTTCGACAAAACATTTTCACAACTTCCGGCTGTATTAAACACACCTTATGGAGATATCAGTTTTACAAAACGTGAAAATGGCGAACCCAATTACACAAAACAGTTTATAACTATTCTATCTCCGGAAAACGCCGTAGAGGCTTATCAAAAAAAGATGGCAGTAAAACAAGCTTCTAAGTTTTCATCGGTTATCAATCTTTCATTGCACTCACCATATCCTCAAAAAGGTATTGATTTCTTGAATGAGTTGATTTTGACATACAATAACGACGCTATTGAAGATAAAAACCAGGAGGCTATGAATACCCGCAACTTTATTGAGGAGAGAATAGCTATTATAAACGAGGACTTGACTACAGCTGAGAAAAATATTGAAGAATTCAAAGAGAAACAAAAACTTACAGATGTAGAGGTAGACTTAAAACGTGCTATAGAATCTGACGCTTTTTACGAACAACAATTAGTTGGTGTAGAAACACAACTTAACATTGTAAACTCTTTAAACGAATATATAAATAAACCTGAAAACAGAGACCAAACATTGCCAAGCAATATTGGTGTAGAAGATCCCACATTGGCATTAACTACTGCTGAGTACAATAAGTTGTTGTTGGAAAGAAACCGTATGAAGCAAAGTATGACCGAAGACAACCCTTCACTCAGACTATTAGAAGATAGAATAGCAGGATTGAGAGCGGATATTCTTCATTCTATAAGAAGCATCGAGAAGAGTTTACAAATACAACGTGACAACATAAAAAAACAGTCTAATGTATTCTCTAGCAGAATAGGCAGTGTTCCAAAACAAGAAAGAGAATTTTTGGAAATTTCTCGCGAACAACAAATAAAATCGGCTCTTTTCCTGCTGTTGCTTGAAAAAAGAGAAGAAAACTCAATTGCACTAGCTGCAACAGCCAACAAAGCGAAAGTGCTGGACGAAGCGATAAAGGAAAAGACAAAAGTTGCTCCTAAATCTATAATTATACTATTTATTGCTATGTTGTTGGGAGCACTTATCCCGGCTCTCTTAATTTATCTGCGCGACAAAATGCAGTACAGAATCCGCACCCGTGTCGATGTTGATAAACTAACAAATATGCCTATATTGGTAGAGATACCTACTCATACCGAAAAAGGCAATGTGGCAGTTAAAGAGAACGAAACAAGAGAGATTGACGAAGCCTTCCGTATGGCACGTACCAATCTTGTGTTAACAATCGGAACAGACAATAAAGTAGTAGTATTTACATCAACTATCTCCGGAGAAGGAAAATCTTTCGTTGCGCTGAATATGGCGATAAGCGTATCTCTGTTGAGCAAGAAAGTACTTTTAATTGGTATGGACTTACGTATTCCAAGATTGAAAGAGTACTTAAACTTAGAAACAGACGATGGATTAACAACCTATCTGTCAGGATTTGAAAAAGACATCAACAGTCTGATAGTTGAATCAGGTATCAATCCTAATCTTTATATTTTACCTGCAGGCCCAATTCCACCAAACCCATCGGAATTGCTTTCAAGACCAACTTTAGATAAAGCAATCGAAACACTTAGAGAAGAATTCGACTTTATCTTTATCGACTCTGCTCCTGCAAGCCAGGTAACCGATACGCTAATCATTAATCGTATCACTGACGCAACTATTTATGTTTGTCGTGCAAACTATTCGAGCAAGGACAACATCAGATTTGCTAACGAACTATCACAAACAGGCAAGTTGAAAAATATGTTGTTAGTAGTAAACGATGTTAGCGATTTCCAATCAGGTGCCGGATACGGTTATGGACGTGGATTCGGTTATGGTTATGGACACGGACACAAAAAGAAGAAAAAAGGATTTTTGGGATTATTCAAAAAGTAGAAAACTTTTTTAGATAAGTAATAAAAAATCCAACCAATTAATTGGTTGGATTTTTTTATTAGCATAATATCTATTATTATAGAAAATATTATTTCGCTTTATCCATTTCTACTGTAAAGTGACGCATAATAGGCTCTTCACGAGTGATAACGTATCCGCGAGTAATTGTTTCACGACGGTCATAAACGTTCTTCAATGCGGCAGCAATTACATCCATATGGTTATTGGTGTAAGTGCGACGTGGAATAGCAAGACGTAACAATTCCAATTCCGGATAGCGATTTTCGCGTGTAATCGGGTCACGGTCGGCAAGCATTGCACCAATTTCCACACCACGAATTCCTGCTTCCAAATACAACTCAATTCCTAATGTTTGAGCGATAAACTCTTCTTTCGGTACGTGAGTTAATATTTTCTTAGCATCTACGAAAATAGCGTGTCCACCCGCAGGACGTTGATACGGGATACCGTACTCATCCAATTTGCTTCCTAGATATTCAACTTGTTTAATACGAGTTTCCAAATAGTCAAATTCTGTTCCTTCGTCCAAACCTACTGCAAGAGCATTCATATCGCGTCCGCTCATACCACCATAAGTAACGAAACCTTCGTTCATGATACAGAATTTTTGACAATTTTTCCATAGCTCTTCCGATTTGAAAGCTACAAAACCACCCATATTAACGATAGCATCTTTTTTAGAAGACATAGTCATAATATCGGCATAAGAGAACATTTCTTTTACAATCTCTTTTACAGTTTTGTTTTCGTATCCTTTCTCACGTGTTTTGATGAAATAAGCGTTTTCAGCAAAACGAGCAGAGTCCATTTGCAACAATACGTTGTATTTTTTACACAATTCCGATACGCCGCGAATATTTTCCATAGAAACGGGTTGTCCTCCGGCTGTATTGTTAGTAACAGTAAGAATTACACACGGAATTTTTTCTCTTGGAGTCTCTTGTAATGCTTTTTCAAGTTTTTTCAAATCAACATTTCCTTTAAAAGGAATTTCAAGTTGTGTATCAGCTGCTTCGTCAATAGTGCAATCTAATGCAACAGCTCTTCTAAACTCGATATGTCCTTTTGTTGTATCGAAATGCGAGTTTCCGGGAAGTACGTCACCTTCTTTAATGATAGTTGAATACAACACGTTTTCAGCAGCACGACCCTGGTGAGTTGGTAAGAAATAATCGAAACCAAGAATATCTTTAATGGCGTTTTTCATATTGTAATATGAACGCGCACCAGCATAACTCTCGTCACCAAGCATCATTGCCGACCATTGTTGGTCACTCATAGCGCCTGTTCCCGAGTCTGTTAGCAAATCGATAAAAACCTGATCGCTTTTAAGGAAAAACAAGTTGTACTTAGCATCTTTAATCCATTGTTCACGCTCTTCTCGCGTACTTTTTTTAATGTTCTCTACCATTTTAATGCGGTAGGATTCTGCAAAAGGTAAATTCATTTTGTTATAATTTTGTGTACAGATAGTGCAAGCACCATCTTTACCGGTTTATATAATTAGTTATTTGTTTTAAGAATGATATTTAATATTGTCTTGAAGTCTGTTGTTTATAAGACAATAAATTGACTGTGCTTAATGAATCACTCATTACGCACTAGATAAAAGGTAGCCGTCACGGCGTTTGATATGAATATATCGCTTTTTTCTGAGCATATTGTTATTCCAAAGGCAAATATAAGAAATATTTATTCAACTTAGTAATTTTGATACAAGAAATCGTTATAAGGAAATCGCTGAATATGAATTTCCTTAGCCTTTTCATAGATAAGCTGCTTCAACTCCTCGATATTTGTTTTTTCTGTAGCCGAAATAAAGATACAGTTCTCTTTCATCTTGCTCATCCACGACTGTTTAAACTCTTCGAGTGATATGTTTTCACGCTTTTTGGGTGTTAAATCATCGGCCTCTTTTTCAACGTAAGAGAATGCGTCTATTTTATTAAAAACTAAAATTGTGGGCTTCTCAGTTTTATCTATCTCATACAGCGTTTTTTCAACAATCTCTATCTGCTCCTCAAACGCACGATGCGAAATATCTACAACATGCAACAAAATATCGGCTTCACGCACCTCATCAAGTGTCGATTTAAAAGATTCTATCAAATGAGTAGGCAATTTACGAATAAATCCAACCGTATCGGTAAGCAAGAAGGGCAAATTTTCAATAGTAACCTTTCTAACGGTTGTATCGAGTGTGGCAAACAACTTATCTTCGGCAAACACATCCGATTTGCTCAACAAATTCATCAACGTTGATTTTCCCACGTTTGTATAGCCTACCAATGCCACACGCACCAATTTCCCGCGATTTTTCCGCTGAACAGATTTCTGTTTGTCGATAGCTTCGAGTTGTTTTTTCAATCGTGATATCTTGTCCAGAATAATTCTTCGGTCGGTCTCCAGCTGCGTTTCACCCGGTCCACGCATAATTACACCGCCTCCGCCTCGCTGACGCTCAAGGTGAGTCCACAAACGAGTCAGTCGTGGCAATAGATATTGATATTGTGCCAATTCAACCTGCACCTTGGCATGAGCTGTTTGAGCACGCATGGCGAAAATATCGAGAATAAGACTTGTTCTGTCTAAAATTCTAATTTTTAATTCCTTTTCTATATTTCGGATTTGTCTGGCAGAGAGTTCGTCATCAAAAATAACAACTCCAACTTCATTATCTTCATCCAAAACATATTCGGCTATCTCCTCTAGCTTTCCAGCACCCACAAAAGTAACCGTATTGGGCATGTCCAATCGTTGAACAAAGCGTTTATCAGGTATCAGCCCTGCAGTTTCTGCCAAAAAAGCCAGTTCATCCAAAAATTCATTTACAGTCTCTTCATTCTGTTCGGGTGTTATCAATCCCACCAAAACAGCATTTTCATTCTTTATTTCACTAGTTACAAAATCTTTCATTCAAAAAAATTCACTACTGACCGACAAAAATATTAGAAAAAATAAAGGGGGGTTGACCGAAGTCT
>CAYFUW010000032.1:0-21912 GCA_964346495.1 uncultured Dysgonomonadaceae bacterium | reverse complement strand
CGGTAGATTTACCGAAAGCATCAAGCAGAGTTTCATCGGCAAAAATAGCTTTTGGGTCAAACACTTCCATCTTATCAAGCGTATTGCTATCGGGCTCGGCAAGTGTGTAGTGCTTAAAACCGTAGTCGATATCGGCATCGGTTTCTGATTTTATTTTTGTGGCAGCACGGCGAATGCGCTCCATTCCTATTTGGTCTATCGTATCGTAACCAGCTTTACGAACTTCGCTGTTAGGCGGTGTTTCTTCGGGCAACTGCACCATAATATAACGACGACTTCCACCATCTTCAACATTTAACTGCATTACGGCTTGAGCAGTAGTGGCTGAACCTGAAAAGAAATCGAGAATGATACTCGATTCATTTTTGTTTGTTTTCAATAAATATTGAATTAATCCAATAGGCTTTGGATTTGAAAAAAATACTTTACCATCAAATAAACTTGAAAAATCCGTATTACCTTGTTGGTTAATAGGCGTCGTAATTAAATTTGAATATGCTCGACCTAATTCCTTTCGTGGATTTCCCTCATTGTCTACTTTTTGATATACTTTATATTTAATTGTATATGCAGAGCCTTCACTTTTTTCTGATTTAAAAAACTCTAAAAATTTATTTTCAATACCCCATTTTACTTTTTCTTGTCCCCATTTCCAAATCCAACCGTCATTGGCAAATTTGGAACGTCCATTTGGATAAATCATACCTCCATCAGGTGCTTTAATGCCAAAATTCATTGAATCCGAATATTGTAATCCACCACGATCAAGTGTATCATAATAATATTTCCCTCTCGTATCAACGAATTCATCAGAAAATTTATATCTATCTTCATTTACTGATTCTATATCTCTCCTCCAAATTTCATTTTTTACGGAGAATTCTTTATTATTAGCATAAAGCAAAATACTTTCTGTTATTACTGCAATATCTTTTGCATCATTTGCACCAGTTTTTTTTCTCCAATCAAATTTTGCCACAAAATTCTCTTCTCCAAAAATACTATCACAGAGCAGTTTAAGGTTTGCCTGTTCGTTATCGTCTATCGAAATAAAAATCACGCCATCATCGGTCAGCAGGTCGCGTGCCAGTTGTAATCGACACGCCATAAAGGTAAGCCAAGCTGAATGTGATGCAGAACCTCTTCGCGTAAGGTCAAGAATTTTCTCGGCTTCCGTTTCGCTAATGCTCAGTTTTACAGAAAGCTCTTCAGCAGTAAAAGTAAAGCGGTCGTTATAGACAAAACCGTCAGTTCCGGTATTGTAGGGCGGGTCTATATAGATGCACTTTATCGCTCCGGCGTATGATTTCAGCAAATGTTTAAGTCCATCCAAATTGTCACCGCTAATATAGATGTTTTGACTTTCGGCATTTTCGGGCAGGGCGTTATGCTCTTCATCGGGAACAATAACTGTCGTAGTATCCATACTCGATAAGAGCTTGGCGTAGTTCTTACCCAAAAAATTTAAGTCGTAACCCTCGTGGGTAATATCTATTTTTTCCTCTATCTCTGCTTTAAACAGGTCAATATCAAACGCTCCCTCGTTGGTAAAACATTGTGGGAAATGCTTACGTAAGATTTCTATCTCGCGGTGGTTAGATGAAATTGTATCGTTGGATTGGATAATTTGGTGTATCATAATTTTTTATTTTTTACTCGGGAAGTGACTTGAAGTATTAACTCGGGACGCGACTTGAAGTAGCATACCAAGTAGTTTTAATAATTTAATACCATGCATCTATTAATTGACTAGCTTTTACGGAAGTTATTCGCTCATCGTTTTCCAACCAATCAATTACTTGTTGTCTTGCAGTTGGCGTAACAGTACCTCTACCATAATAAGACACAAAATAGTCCATATCATTATTATTTCCGTATCCACCACCAACGCATAAATTTAAATCCTCTATCATTTCTATAAAATCCCAAATTAACTTCTCTTCTTCTTCATTTGTTTTACATAAATAAGTGCAATAAACAGAAAAGCCCAGTTCTTGAAATTCTTTTAAATGAAGTTTTTTACGTAATCGTTTTTTCATTGTAATGTTTTTTACAAAAATAGAGAAATTTCCGCAAACTTTTGGACAATTCTCATAAATAAAACTCGGTATGCAACTTGAGGTCGCATCCCGAGTTTAGTAATATATGAAGTTGAGTAACTTACTGTTTAATCAGTGCTATAAACTCCTCACGTGTTTTTTGCTGATTGAAAATTCCTGTAAAATCGGAAGTGGTTGTTATAGAGTTTTGTTTTTCCACACCACGCATCTGCATACACATATGCTGTGCCTCGATAACCACCATAACACCCATCGGATTTAGCGTATTTTGAATACACTCTTTAATTTGTGTAGTCATACGTTCCTGCACCTGCAGACGATGTGCGAAAACATCAACCACACGTGCAATTTTACTCAATCCGGTAATATGTCCGTCGGGGATATAAGCCACATGTGCTTTCCCGAAAAAGGGCAGTAAATGGTGTTCACAAAGTGAATAGAAACTAATATCTTTCACGATAACCATCTGTCTGTAATCCTCTTCAAACAGTGCCGAGAGCAGTATCTCTTCCGGATCTTGCCAATAACCTCTAGTAAGAGTTTGCATAGCTTTAGCTACACGTTCAGGTGTTTTAACCAAGCCTTCTCTATCTACGTTTTCACCCAACAACGAGATAATCTCTTTTACGTGGCTTGAAATAGTTATTTTGTTTTTTTCCAGTTCTTCTGATGACATATATTATATTTATTAAAGCTCGTTGACAGGAATTTTCACCTCATCTACAACAATGTACATCTCTTTTCCAAACGAAGGAAAAGCAGCTTTCATCTGCATCATTACCTCATTTGCATCTTCTCTCGACTTGAAGTTGCCAACTCTCAAACGCCAAAAAGGCGAATCGAATGTAACAACTGCCTCATATTGTGGAAAAGATGAACTTACAAGTCCCTGCTTGTAATAGGCTTCATTTTTTGATGTACGCTGGTTGTTTCCCGAAAAGGCTTGTATTTTGTAGCCGCGCATTTTCACATACTGCACTGCACCATCTTGTGTGGAATAGACGGTACGTGGCGGTGCCATTTCTCGCCCGACTACCTGTTTTATCGATTCATCTTCATAGATTCTAACCACTCCTTTGCCGGGTGAATCTTTTGTTAGCTCTTCTACGATTGCTTTATTGTTTTGAGCCATCAATGGAGCACACAAAGCGAATAGAATCAATAAAATTACCTGATTTTTAAAATTAAATTTCATAACTCTCTTTATATAGCAACTAAAACGCCTCAATAATCGGCATAAATTTGTCAACACTTAACGATGCACCGCCAATTAAACCACCGTCAACATCCTTGTTGGAGAACAGTTCTTTCGCGTTTGATGCATTACAGCTTCCGCCGTAAAGAATTGAAGTGTTTTCGGCAATATTTTTGCCATATTTTTCTTCTAAAACTGAGCGGATAAACGCGTGCATCTCTTGAGCCTGTGCAGCAGTAGCAGTTTTACCTGTGCCAATTGCCCAAACCGGCTCATAAGCCAAAACTATTTTCGAGAAATCTGATTCTGATAGTTCAAACAGAGATTTTTCGATTTGTGATTTCACAACTTCGAAATGTTTCTCCTGCTCTCTTTCCTCAAGAACTTCACCAACACAGAAAATCGGCATAAGTCCGTTTGCAAGTGCCAGGTTTACTTTCTCTTTCAATATTTCCGGTGTTTCGTGATAATATGAACGACGTTCGCTATGTCCAATAATAACATATTGTGCACCTGTTGATGCCACCATCTCTGCCGATACTTCACCTGTGAAAGCACCCGAAGCTTTATCGGCACAATTTTGAGCTGCAACTTTAATTTTATTTGAATCAACAGTCTCACTCACTTGCGCTAAATGAATAAATGGTGTTCCTAATATTACTTCACAATTCAAATTTTTGTCTTGCAATTTGGCATTCAATTCTTTTGCTAAGGTCAATCCTTCTTGCAGGTTGTTATTCATTTTCCAGTTACCTGCTACAATGTTTTTTCTCATATCTATATTTATATTGTATTGGTTATTTTTTCTTTTCTAATCTAATATCTATAATCTTAATAATCAACAATGGAACCACGAACAACAATATTATAACTATCAGCGTGGTCGGAAAGTTTCTTTTTGGTGTCAATATTTCCGAAAACTTGTTCTGTTTAACTTTTTCGGCAACAAATTTCACCTCATTATCTGCCCATTTGTTTATTACATTTCCATCTTTTATCAGCATTAAGCCCGGATTTGAGCGAATCATGGTTTTAAGCTCGCGTTCATCGGAATGGCAGAAATCAATCTGTTCACTTGCCGATTTCGCCCAATCTCCTATCTCCTCTGTTGAAGAAGATGTAACTAAATAAAAGTTATATCCATATTCATCCGAAAGACGATTTATCTCCTTAAAGTTCTCCAACTGTTTGGTACGCATCGTTTTCAAATCGTACGCAATCATCAGAAAAGAGTATGTTGGATCATACAAAATTTGCTCTGTTATATCTACAGATTCAACTACAAATTCATCATCTTCGAAATCTTCGAACGAAAGTAAATGAATTGAGAAATCCTCAATTTTAGGCTTTTCGCCCTCTTTTACCAACTTGGTTTGCATATCGACAAACACCCATGTAGAATCATTCCATGGATAATTCTCTTCTGTAAACTCCTTCTCCTCACCGTTTTTGCTGTAGATAAATACGTTTTCAAACTGATCTGCTTTTGCAGGATCAACATACATATTGTTTGCTATATTTTCTCCTATTTTATATGGACGAAAATCGAAAACAGGAAGATTGACTACATTGTAAATAGAGAAAGTGATTCCGAAAACCACTCCAAATATTGCGGCAGCCCAGGCTGTACGTTTTGAAAACAGAGGCTTTATCTTTTTCCAATTAAATAGCAATATAGCAGCACAAACAGTTAAAAGTATATTTTTATAGAATGTTGCCCAGTTGCTTATAACCCATGCATCGCCAAAACATCCACAATCTTCTACCGGATTTTTTATTGCAATCCACAACGTGAGCGGCAAGAAAAAAACCATAAACAGAGTTGCCCCAATCGATGACAGTTTTCGATATATTCCTGCTAAAGTGAACACTCCTATCGAAAACTCGGCAACTATCATTATAACTGCCATAGGAAGTGCCATCGAAAACAGAGCCGTCAAGTCAAGAGCAATCAGATAATCTTGAATTTTATAGGTAAAACCTAATGGATCAACAGCTTTAACAAATCCCGAAAACAGGAATGTAATGCCGATAATCAATCTCGATAGCTCAACAAGAATAACCGATATAATGTTTCTGTTTTTCATCTGCTCCTATTCACCAAAGTGCAATTTGATTAATCCAAAAAGTGAGTAATTTATCATATCCATATAATTCGCATCAACTCCTTCCGACGCGAATGTTTTGCCTTCGTTATCCTCTATCTCTTTGGTTCTTTGAATTTTCATCAGTATCAAATCGGTATATGAAGTTGTACGCATCATTCGCCATGCCTCATCGTAGTCGTGATTTTTATCGAGCATCAAGTTTTTGGATTTTTCAATATATTTGTCATACAACTCGATAGCCTTTTCAGGTTCCATATCTTTCTCATCGGCAAAACCCAACTCCAATTGAATCAATCCGATAACGCAATAATTTACAATCCCGATATATTCCGGAAATATACCTTCGTTTACCTTGCTCTCTTTTTTTATTTCTAACGAACGAATTCTTTTAGCTTTTATCAAAATTTGATCCGTTACAGAGTGCGGTCTCATTATGCGCCACGATGTACCGTAGTCTTTTAGCTTTGTAGCATATACCTCTCTACATAAGGCTATTACCTCATCGAATTGTTTATTGGTTGTATTCATTTAAGAAAAATATTGTTATCGAAATTATTAGATAAAACAAAGGTAAATAAAAAAAGGAAAAGGCACAAATTATCAAAAATTTGTACCTTTCATAATTATGAAAACATTAACATCTTAATCTTATGAAACTCGTAACGATCTTCCAATCCTTAAAGTTGTTTTAGTTGAGATATTGTTTACTTTACATAGATGATTTACCGACACACCATATCGTTTGGCAATTTTACCTAATGTGTCGCCTTTTCTGATTCGGTGATATTTAACATCTCCATCTACATATTTATTACTTGCCGATTTTGGAGCTTGATAATTGCTGTTATTAGGTCTGCTTGCAACATTCGAGCTGCTGCTTCTTGTTTTTCTAAAGCTGTTGCTATTAACAACATATTCGTCACGATGACAAACCTTATTGTCGAAATCGATAATGAAATTGGGGTTAATAGGCTTGCCTAAAAAACGAGTTTCGAAATGAAGATGCGGTCCTGTTGATCTTCCGGTGTTACCACCTAAACCGATTGGTTGACCAGACATCACATATTCGTCTTCTTTAACTAAGAACTTAGACAAGTGACCGTAAACTGTTTCTAAACCATTTGGATGACGCATCACAACATATTTTCCGTAACCGCGTCTTTCGTATTGGGTTACTCGCACTTTTCCGTCGAAAGCTGCATATATAGTATCTCCAATTTGAACTTTAATATCAATTCCATTATGATATCTGCGACGACGAGTACCAAAGTTTGATGTCATGTACCCTTCGTGTGGCATAGTAAAGTTTGAGAGATCTACTTTATATGACGTAGGCGCATTGAGCGAACCATAAATATTTACGTGATTATTTGTCCAAATTCCACCATAGAGTTCATCGGCAGGAATTTCACTGGTGTCGAAAGTGCGGCTTGCCTCAGCTTCATCTAAAACGGACATATCCATTTTTAGTCTGATTCCATCGGCAAAAAGTTTGTTGTTTTTGTCGTTGAAACTCGAACTGTGTAGTTGTTTGTACTCTACTTCTGAACGAGTTTCCACATTCGTTTTTTGAGAAAAGGAGTTTAATGTTACAAACATGGATGCAGCAGCTAAAACAACTTTTGCATTCGATAATAAACTTTTAATCTGCATAATTTTTAATTAGTTCTTATTTCTAATCCATTTAATGCTTTATCTATTTTTTTCTTCATCGGAATAGATAACCGACTCTAAAATTTGCGAAAAATCATACAATTCATCTTCTTTGAAGAACCTGCTTAATTCAACTGCTGCAGCTTCATCCGAATCTGATGTATGGATTATATTCTCCTGCATACTTACACTGTAATCTCCTCTTATCGTGCCTAACTCTGCTTCTCTGCCATTTGTGGCACCCGTCATTTTTCGCACAACCTTTACTGCCTCAAAACCTTTAACTGCCATAACAATTACAGGACTTGACTGCATTGAACGTTTGATTCGTCCAAAAAATGGTTTATCTCTTAAATGAGCGTAATGCACGTCCAATATTTCGTCGGAAAGATTTAACATTTTAATACCGATAATTTGAAGACCTTTTTTCTCGAATCTGGAAATTATCTCTCCAACTAATCCACGCTGAATAGATGATGGCTTGAAAATCACTAATGTTTTCTGCATTGATTTTTGCATTCAGAATAATAAAGACCTTTTGAAAAGTAACTATTTTCGCATTTTATCTTTCAAAGTAAAACTTTTCTTTTTCTTTTTCCAAATAATTGAACTATTTATTATGTTAAGTATCCGTAACGTATTTTTAAAAATTCCTAATTCCAACACTTATCCAACTGGATTACAACACAATAGGCGCAAATATGTTTTAAAACATATTTTTAAATCTTTTGCTGCATCAAATTCTTTATTTACAAAAATAAATTCCAAAAAGACAATTATAGCAAAATCTTTATTTTAAAAATTTTCTATTTTGTTGAACAAAGTAGCAACTGAAACCAAATTAGCAGACACTATCCGCAACCTGTAACCCTTGAAAGTCGGGATTACAAATCCCTCCGACAAAGCGTATGAAATTTGCAATTTTGGATTTTTTAAGTAGCAGCTAACTCAAAGTTAGCAGCTACTTAACGAAGGCGCAGCCATCGTCTCCTTTTTGGGATTCCCGCTTTCGCGGGAATGACAGCTAACGAATATATTTCGAATAACCCGCGACTCAAAACTAAGAACTTAGAACTGAAAGAACTTCTCCTATATTGCTTGCTTTTTCCGAACGAGAACCGGATTCCACCATCCACGATTTATTACCTTCATCAATAACTATCACCGTATCGGCATTATTACTGATTTGATAACCTTTTCGGGTGAGCGCGCGTGTAGTCCAACGAGTCATAACTCCCGGTTTTCCAATTACTTTCGTGTTAACAAACTTATCTAAGTTTTTCTTTATCATAAAACTGCCATACTCTTTGTCGAAGTCGTAAGTTTTATGTTCGAAAACATCATCGAAAACTCCTTGCAAAACCATATCTTCGGGTGTACCAACGTGTACTCCGTTTTGTTTTTCCATTATCCACATTTTATCGGCAACCTGAAGTGCTGTTTCCAATTCGTGAGTAGAGATAAAAATGGTCTTCCCTGTTTCTCGTGCCAAATTCTGCAAAAGCAACAGAATAGAAACCCGATTTGGCAAATCGAGATGCGATGTGGGTTCGTCTAACAATATAATAGGTGTATCTTGCGCCAATGCACGTGCAATAAAAACTCTCTGCTTCTCTCCGTCGGAAAGTTTATTAACATTTCTGTTTTCAAAACCCTCCAGATTGGTCATAGTTATAGATTTCGCGATTATCTCTTCGTCTTTGTCTGTCAGCTTGCCAAGCCAACCTGTATAAGGGTCGCGACCAATAGCTATTAACTCTTTTACAGTAAAATCGGCAGCCAGTTGTCTATCAGTAAGCACAACAGATAGCAAACGTGCACGTTGTGCCGGTTTCATCGTGAATATATCTTTACCGTTTACACGGATAGTTCCTTTCAAAATCGGTTGTAAACATGACATTGAACGAAGCAGAGTGGATTTCCCGCATCCGTTTTTCCCGATAATGGTTATAAACTCTCCCGCATTAGCGTTTAAATTCAGATTTTGTTGTACAACATAAGGCTTTTTCTTTACCTTATATCCTATATCAACATTTGTAAGTTGTAGCAAATTCATAGCAAAGTGTAGGTTTAAAGTTGTACGGCTGACAAAGCTACTCTATATCGAGCAGCCCATCAGGCAGTTTCATACAAATTTGTTTTTTCTCATCATCTAAATAGACGATAAAATCTTCAGTTGCAGGTATCAATATTTCTCTGTCTCCATCTTTTACAATAAACAGAACATTTATCGTACCCGAATCTACATTTTCAATAACTCCCAGCTGATTGCCATCCTCTTCTATAATTGTAAATCCGATGAAATAACTCCAGTCATACTCATTGCCTGATGCATGAACGGAAACTTTTTCACGCGGCACATATACAGAAACATTGGAATATCTCGAAGCTACGGTTTCATCATCTATATCCATAAATTTCACACGGCATGTTGTATCGGAAATAAACAAAATCTCTTCGAGAAAGAATGGCACCAAAATACCGTCGATATTCAAAAAATAAAACTCCGTATCGATATCGGCATAGGGTGCTTTATCGAAAACAAGCGTTATCTCACCCTTAATACCATGCGGTTTCTTTAAATATCCAATTTTTAGTGTATCGTTGGGATTTATCATTATAGCTATCTTTTTCGTTGTGAACGGATATTTCTTGCCTGCCTTCTCGGCATATTACCTGTTCTTCCATTACCATTAGAGATGGAGTATGTATCAGGGTCTAATTTTATCTTACCGTTTGAGAGCTCAAGCAGATCGTCAATTATTTTTTCATCATCCACATCTTTGTTCCATTGAACATACGACTTTTTCATCTGAGTTGTGAGTAACGAGATAAGTTGATCTTTTTTGTCGCCTTCTTCCATATCTGCGGCAATAAGTATCATCTTTTCCAAAATTTTACCATAATGTCTGTATCGCATTGTTGGACGACTGTACTCCATTTTTTCGGGCGATTGCATCAACTCCTCTTCGGTTATTATTTCATACGGATAATCTATATCGAGTTTGAAATCTGACATTATTGCCAAATGATCCCACAATATGTGCTTAAAGTTGTTTACATCGCGCAAATGCGGAAACATATTTCCCATGATATCGACTATCGCGTAGGCACACTTTTCTCTCTCCTCTCTGTTTTCTATCTGCACGCAATGGTCAACCATGTTTTGTATGTTTCTGCCATATTCAGGTAGTATCAACTTTTTTTGTTGTGTATTATATTTCATATTCATAATTGTAATTTTTTATATGTAGGAATTTTTTCCAAGCGTTTTTTTGTTAATTACCACGGTTTTTAAGCCGTGGATAACTGTTTTGGGTTCTTTAGGCTTTAGCCTAAATTTATATAAGTTTGGGCTAAAGCCCGTTTTTTATGATTTTAATCTTCCACGCCATAAATGACGTGGTAATTGATATTATTATAATCTGGCTGAGGCACCTTTATCTTAGCATTATAGCAAAATTATTTTATATTTGCAACTATCTTAATTTCAACACATCTCCCTCTTCGGGAACGTATTCGTAATTTTTCTTATTTAATCTGTACAGATTTTTCAACCGTATTCCATACTTTTGCGAGATGCTGTGCATCGATTCTCCTATCTGCACTTCGTGTTCGAAATAGGGCTTGTCGGCACGTGACTTTTTCTTCTGAAAATAGACAATATCTCCTTCACTTAACGGGAATCCCTCCGGTACCTCATTATATTTAAGTAAATCCTTCTCCCTGAAACCAAACTCTTGAGCAATAGTCTCGTAACTGTCTCCATTTTTAGCTATTACATATACAAGTCCATGCGTTTTATAGGGTTGATGTGTCCATTGAGAAACTTCGTCCTCACTGTTTTTTATATTTTCACTACTATCTTTTTTCCTTTTCGATTTAGAATCGAATCTATAAAGTTCGTAATCCTCAATTAGCTTTATCAACTTGTTGGCATAAGCTTTATCGGTGGCATATCCCGATTTCTGCAAACCTCTTGCCCACCCTTTGTAATCGGTAATAGATAGATTAAAAAGATGTTGATAACGACCGCCTGCCAATAAAAACTCCGAATGATCGCGATATGAGTCGGCTACTTTATCATATTTTCTGAAACAGTCGTTCGGCAAATCGTCAGCTGCATAAACACGTCCGCCTGTCCAATTGCGATGACACTTTATTCCAAAATGGTTGTTTGAACGACGCGCCAAATCGCTCATCCCTGCACCGGACTCCAATAGTCCTTGCGCCAATTTGATAGATGCCGGAATTTTATATTTGTGCATATGCTCAACCGCAATATCACTATATTTATTAATATAATCTTCGTAAATCTTTGATCTTTTTTGTGCTACTGCATCAGAAATCGAAGAAAAACAGAATAAAAAAACAAACAACAATAAAAAAATTGTACTTTTGCATGTAGAAGTATGCATAGCAAACGGTTTTTTATAAAACAGATTACTCATTTTACCTATGAAAGAAATAATTTTAACTACAAAGATAACAGTTTATCGGATAGAAGAGTGCTCTAAAACAGAAAAAAAACTTATCGAAGCTGCAAAAGTGGCTACAAAAGGGTCTTACGCACCATATTCTAACTTTCATGTTGGTGCTTCTGTTTTATTGGAAAATGGCGAGATTGTGAAAGGCAACAATCAGGAAAATGCAGCATATCCATCAGGGTTGTGTGCAGAACGCACAGCGGTTTTCTACGCAAACGCGACCTTTCCCGACCAAAAAATTGTTGCCATAGCAATAACCGCCTTTCACAACAACTCGTTTACAAAAGATGTAATTACTCCTTGCGGTGCATGCCGACAGGTACTTTTGGAATCGGAAAACAGACAAAAGTCTCCGATACAAATATTAATGTGTACAGACGACAGCGTGTATCGGGTGGATTCTGTTAAAGACTTGCTGCCACTAAGTTTTGGCGACGAGATGTTAAAATAGAACACTAATTTTAAAATATTACGACACATACTCATATATGAAAGCTGAAATTATAACCATTGGCGATGAAATTCTTATCGGACAAATTGTCGATACCAACTCTGCTTGGATGTGTAAAGAGTTGACTAAAAACGGATTTCAAGTAGTTGCAATAACATCTGTTGGTGATTGCAAAGAATCGATTATACAATCTATAGATGTGGCTAAAACAAGAGCCGATGTAATTTTACTAACAGGTGGTGTGGGACCCACAAACGACGATATTACAAAAAGTACTTTGTGCGAATATTTCCATACAAAAATGGTATTCGACGACAATGTTTTCGAAAACATATCTCAGATTTTTGCAAAAAAGAATCTCGAGATGAACGAATTGACTAAAGCTCAAGCTTATGTTCCCGAAAGTAGCATTGTTATTAACAACAAAGTTGGCACCGCTCCCATTTTATGGTTTGAACAAGATGGTTTTATTTTAATATCTATGCCCGGCGTGCCATTTGAAATGCGTGACGCAATGCAATATGAAATCATTCCACGATTGAAAAATATATACAGCGAAATCAATCATCTCAAGAAATCATATTTAGTTGCCGGAATTACAGAATCGGGTCTTAGCATATTGCTTCAATCTTTCGAAGAGTCGCTGCCAAAAGAGTTTCATCTTGCATATTTACCGACTTACAGCTCAATATATCTGCACCTATCGGTTTTAGGAATTGAGCATAAAGAGACTTTAGAACAACTAGGCGAAAAGCTTAAAAACACTTTAGGGGAGCTACTAATTGCCGAAACCGACAAACCGTTAGAGTTTATTTTGGGTGAACTGCTCAAGAAAAACAACTTTACCGTTTCTACTGCCGAAAGTTGCACGGGTGGAAATGTTTCAAAAAGAATAGTATCTGTTGCCGGCGCATCAAAATACTACAAAGGCTCAGTTGTATCGTATAGTGACGACATGAAAACTGACATATTACATGTTGACAAAGAGACTCTTGCAACTAAAGGCGCAGTATCGGAAGAGGTTGTGCGAGAGATGGCGATAAATGTTTCCGACATTATGAAAACAGACTGTGCAATATCTATTTCAGGCATTGCAGGACCCGATGGCGGAACAGACGAAAAGCCTGTTGGAACAGTTTGGATTTGCACAAAAGCTCCCAACTCAATAGTGACTAAAAAATACAAATTCGGAACATCAAGACACGAAAATATACAACGCACTACAAATGTTGCGCTATTGCAACTTATAAAAATGCTCAACAAATAACTGCCGATACCGATGTAACGAACTAATTTTTCTTGTTGATTTATACGTTTTATCCAAAACAGACGTTATAACACAATAAATAACACAATTTATGATTGATTACATCAAAGGTGAAATAGCCGAGTTGTCTCCCGCTTCAGTAACAATTGAATGTGGCGGAATTGGTTATCAAGCAAACATTTCACTAAATACATATAGCGCTCTAAACGGCACAAATTCGGCAAAAATATATATTTACGAATCTATTAGAGACGATGCTCATGTACTTTTCGGTTTTGCCGATAAAGGTGAGCGCCAACTGTTTCTGCACCTGATAAGTGTTTCGGGTGTGGGACCAAGCACTGCACGTGTAATTTTATCATCGATGAATTTTACTGAAATTGAATCTGCAATTGCAACTGAGAATGTTGCTATTCTGCAATCGATAAAAGGAATCGGACCGAAAACAGCACAACGTATAATTGTTGATTTAAAGGATAAAATAATCTTGTCTGAAGCACAAGAGAAAGCAGTTGGCAGCACAATCGTTTCCGACAACTCTCCGGCAGCCGTTTCAGCTTTAGTAATGCTTGGATTTTCGCAATCGGCTTCTACAAAAACAGTTTCGAAAATCGTAAAAGAGTCGCCAACATTATCGGTAGAAGCTATAATTAAAGAAGCACTCAAAAGAATGTAATCAATACTAACGACACTCAAATTATCATTTTGAAAATAAGCAGAACATACACGATTTTATTCTCCTTTATCCTGTTATTTGCTAATGGGTGTCTGTCGTTATATTCACAAAGCTCAACGCCCAGAGACTCAACTGAAAACATATTTCCGGTACACAAAACAACTGTTGAAACGGTGGAAGATTTGGAAAATCAATCTCCCATCGATTTAAAAACACCATCCAATGTAACTACGGAAGTTATATACGACCATAAGACAAATCGATATATTTTTCAAAACAAGATAGGTAATACAGTTGTCGGCGTTCCATTTACCATGACTCCGCAAGAGTACATGGATTATCGTTCGAAACAGATGAACGAAAAATATTTCAGGGAACGAAACGCCATTGATCAATCTCCTATCCAAAAAAATCAAAAATCAGAAATTTCTCTTTTCAACATTCGTGAGAATAGAAGTGTATTGGAAGATATTTTTGGTCCCGGCGGTGTACAAATTAAACCGCAAGGTTCAATCGAAATTTCAGCGGGTTTAAAACGAAATGTCACCAACAACCCTACTCTGTCCGAACGTGCAAGAAAAAGAAACACCTTCGACTTTGACCAAAAAATTCAACTAAATGTCAATGCCAAAGTAGGTACAAAAATCGATTTCGGACTCAATTACAATACCGATGCTACTTTTAGTTTCGACTCAAAACGGGTAAAACTTGCATATCAAGGCGAGGAAGATGAGATAATTAAAAACATCGAAGCCGGTAACGTGAGTATGACTACCAGCAACTCGCTTATTAACGGTGGAGCTGCACTTTTCGGAATCAAAACCGATTTGCAATTTGGAAAATTGAGAATTAACACAATTCTTTCACAACAAGAGTCAGAGTCGAAAACAGTAAACTCGCGTGGCGGTGTTCAAACCACACCTTTCGAAATAAGCGTTGACCAATATGACGAAAACAGACACTTCTTTTTGGGACACTTTTTCCGCGACACATACGACGAAGCGCTTACAAAATTGCCGTTTGTTCAGTCGGCAATTTCAATTACACGTATCGAAGTGTGGATTACCAACAAACGAGGCAACTACGACCAGGCAAGAAATATTGTAGCGTTTGCCGACCTGGCAGAGCACGTAAAAATAAAGAATCCATTCTGGCATCCAACCGGAATGGAGGTAATTCCATATAACGAAGCAAATAATCTTTACCCGCAAGTTATTACCACTTACAGCGGCATTCGAGATATCAGCCAGACACAAAATATTTTGCCTGCCGAAATTATTGTGGGACAAGACTATGAGAAAATTGAGAGTGCACGTTTGTTAAATGCAAATGAATACATTCTTCAGCCACAACTCGGATATTTATCGCTACAAACACCGTTGCAAGCCGATGAAGTGTTGGCAGTAGCATTCGAGTATATGTACAACGGAAAAGTTTATCAGGTTGGAGAATTTTCGAATAATATCGGTGGCGGAACAACAGGTGGTGAAGACCCAACCGGACAAAGCGGTGCTCTCATTCTGAAACTTTTGAAACCCGTTTCTCTGTCGCCACAATCCTACACTTGGGATTTGATGATGAAGAACATCTACTCGTTAGGATATAGTGCATTTAATGTTCAAAAAGACAGATTTAAGCTGAATATTACCTACCAAAGTGATACTACAGGTGTTTATCTGAACTATATTCCCGAAGGAAAAATAGGTAACGAATTGCTGCTTAGGGTAATGAATCTAGACCGACTAAATTCGAAAAACGACCCATATCCTGACGGAATTTTCGACTTTTTGGAAGGCTACACCATCAGAGCACAGAACGGACGAATTATCTTCCCTGTTGTAGAACCATTCGGTTCGCACTTGAGAAAAGTTATCGACGATGATGCCATTGCCGACAAATATGTTTTCCAGGAGTTGTACGACTCTACACTAACGGTTGCAAGACAAATTCCGGAAAAAAACAAGTTCAGACTTGTAGGTGAATACAGGGGTTCATCAGGCTCCGATATTAATCTGAACGCAACAAACGTAACGCGCGGATCGGTACGGGTTACGGCAGCAGGCGCTACTCTGACCGAAGGCACCGACTATACTGTGGATTATATTTCGGGAACAGTGAGAATTATTAACCAGGCTATTTTAGACGCAGGCACACCAGTGAGCGTATCGCTTGAAAATCAGTCGCTTTTCAATATGCAACGAAAAACGATGATGGGGTTGAACATGGTTTATGATTTCAACAAGGATTTCAGCGTAGGCGCAACAATAATGCATCTGTATGAAAAACCGATGACAATGAAAACCAATTTTGGCGATGAGTCGGTAAAAAATACATTGTGGGGTCTGAATGCAAGTTATAAAAAACAGTCTTACGCACTGACTAATCTTATTGACAAATTACCGTTTGTGGAAGCAACAGCACCTTCGCAACTAACTGCAAGTGCTGAGTTTGCTCATATAATTCCGGGACATTATAAAGATAAATATACAGGATCACATTCCTACATTGACGACTTTGAAGCATCAACTTCTGGTATCGACTTAAAAATACCATACGCCTGGTCACTTTCATCAACACCATACAATAATACAGCAACAGGATTGTTCCCTGAAGCAGCAATGTCGAATAATATAGAATATGGAAACAACCGCGCTCATATGGCATGGTTCTATATCGACGGAATTTTCACAAGACGAAACTCATCGCTTACACCGCAACATATCCAGAACGACAAAGACCAGCTTTCTAATCACTTCGTTCGTGAGATATATGAACGTGAAATTTATCCTAACAAGGAAGCCGTTCACGGTGAACCGCCCACGATACAGGTAATGAACATATCTTATTACCCAAACGAGCGCGGACCATACAACCTGGACACCAATGTTGATGCAAACGGTAATCTGCTAAATCCACGTCAGCGCTGGGGTGGAATTACCCGAAAAATGGATACCCGAAATTTTGAATCTGCCAATATCGAATATATCGAGTTTTGGTTGATGGACCCATTTGTTTATAACGACGGAACAGATACAGGCGGTGACTTGTATTTCAACTTAGGTGAAATTTCGGAAGACATTTTGAAAGATGGTAAGAAATTTTTCGAAAACGGACTGCCTGTAAACCAGGACCCGACAGCTATCGGTTACTCCGTTTGGGGGAAATATCCGCTTCGACAATCTACCGTATATGCTTTCGACAACTCCTTAGGCGAAGAATCAAGGCGTCTTCAAGACGTTGGACTTAACGGACTTAGCACAGAAGAAGAGAAAGTATTTCCAACTTATGCCGACTATCTGACCGAGCTAAATACTCGTCTGTCTTCAGAAACCATAGCCCGAATGCAAGCTGACCCACATTCACCGCTTAACGACCCATCGGGCGATAATTTCAGACACTACAGAGGGCCTGCACAAGATGCTGCCGAGCTTAGTATTCTGGACAGATACAAATATTTCAACGGAACCGAAGGTAACTCTCTTGCTCCTGAAGACAATCAGGGCTACTCTACTGCTTCACGCACAACACCCGACGTTGAAGACATTGATAACGACAACACTCTGAGTGAAAACGAATCGTACTATCAATACAAAATACAATTAAGACCCGAAAGCATGGTTGTCGGCAGCAACTATATTGTAGATAAACGTGAAGTAAGTGTTACATTGCGAAACGGCGAAGTTGGCCATGTAAATTGGTATCAATTCAAAATCCCGTTGCGCGATTATCAATCAAAAATAGGCAATATTCAAGGCTTTAACAATATTCGCTTTTTCAGAATGTTCTTAACCGATTTTGAGAAACCTATATTCTTGCGTTTTGCCACATTAGAACTGATTCGCAGCGAATGGCGGGTTTACACACAAGACCTGGAAACAGGCGGAGCAGTATCGGGGTTGGGACGTTTAGACGTTTCTGCAGTAAATATTGAAGAGAATGGCGACAGAACACCTATTAATTACGTTCTGCCACCCGGCGTTACACGTATATTAGACCCGAGTCAACCACAATTGCGTCAACAAAACGAGCAATCGCTGGCATTAAAAGTTGAGAACTTAGACCCTGAAGATTCCCGCTCAATTTATAAAAATAGTATTTTCGACTTACGAAGATACAAACGCTTACAAATGTTTGTCCATGCCGAGAAACTGGCAAGCTCTCCCGATGAGTTATACGATGACGAGATGACTATTTTCTTACGTCTCGGCTCGGACTATAGAAACAACTTTTACGAATACGAAATACCGTTGAAAGTAACACCTCCGGGCAATTATAGCGACAGAGTTTTAGCCGATAAAGAAGCTGTTTGGCGACCGGAAAACATGTTTGATTTTCCAACCAAGCTACTTACTGACTTGAAATTGAAACGCAATGCCGAAAAGCGTAAAGGAAACGATGTTACTTTCATGACTCCATACTCAATACAAGACCCTGAAAAACCCGGAAACAGAGTTACTATAATGGGTAATCCGTCACTTGACGAAGTAAAAGTGATGATGGTGGGTGTGCGTAATAAAACAAATACAAGTAAATCAGGTGAAGTTTGGATTAACGAATTACGTCTGAGTGAATTTGACGAAAAAGGCGGATGGGCTGCACAAGGTAACGTGAACTTAATGTTGTCCGATTTGGGTTCGGTAAACTTTACCGGAAGAAAAGAGACTGTAGGTTTCGGTGCGCTTGACCAAAGTCTGTTAGAGAGACGAAATGACAATTACACATCTATGAACGTTGCAATGAATATGGAATTGGGCAGATTTTTACCCGAGCAAGCAAAGATTTCTTTACCATTCTACTATTCATACTCTAACCAAACAACATCGCCACAATATGATCCGCTAAATAAGGACATATTGCTTACGGAGTCACTTAACAATGTTGAAACTCAACAAGAGAGAGACTCTATAACCACCATATCAATAACCAAAAATACAATCAAAAGCTTAAGCGTTAGCGGTGCAAAGGTAAATATAAAGAGTAAAAACCCGATGCCTTACGACCCTGCAAACTTTAGCTTCACATATTCGCAAAACGAAAACAATATAAAAGATCCCGAAACGGAATATAACACAATCAGAGAGCAAAGGCTACAGGCTGTCTATTCATACACACCGTTTATAAAACCGTTTGAACCGTTTAAGAACATAAAAAGTAATTCTGGATGGCTGAAATTAATCAAGTACACCAACTTTAATTATCTGCCAAATAATATTCAGTTCAGTTCTGATATGATGCGCAATTATCAAGAGACACAACTACGCGACTTGAATGCATACATGTCCGGGTCAACCGAAACTCAGACACATTATCTGTCGTTTAGCCAGAATTTCTTGTGGAACAGAGACTTCTCTCTCCTTTGGGACTTAACCAAAAGCTTAAAATTATCACTCCGCACAGGAACAATTGCCGAAATTGAAGAGCCATATCTACAGGTAAATAAAAAATTAAATCCGGACGACTACGAACTATGGAAAGACTCTGTTATGCACAGTATCAGAGAGTTGGGCAAACCACTAAACTACTCACAAACTGCAAATGTCACATATACAGTGCCTTTCGCGCAAATCCCTATATTAGACTGGATTAACACGAATGCACAATATAACTCTACCTACAGATGGGAAAGAGGAGCAACAATACAAGATGCCAATATCGGCAACATGCTTCAAAACGACCTAAGTTTAACGATAAACAATAGGCTGAATTTAGTTCAGTTCTACGATAAAGTTGAATTCCTTAAAAAGACAAATCAACGATTTGGTGGCAAAGGTAGAGGTGGCAGCAGTGCATCATCACTGAGGGGTGAACAACAAGGAGGCAAAGGCAAATCGTCTGCATCTGCCAAATCCAGATTTACAAAAACCATTCAACTAAGCCCGGATTCTAACATTGTAATTACACACAACCTAAACTCACGCAGACTTACTGTCACAGCCAAACAAGATGGCAAACAGTACATCGTAAAACATAAACGATTAGACAAAAACAGAATCGCGATACAAAATAGAGATTCGGTTAAAATTGATTTGAACATTTTGGCTGCCCAACCAAACGAAAACTCTGTTTGGTACAACCTTGCTCAGTATACCGCCAGAGGATTGATGATGGTGAGAAGTGTCAACCTAAATATCGGATACAGAACCAGAACGGATATTCCTGGTTTTGCACCAATGGTGGGTAACTTTTTCGGACAATCTAATGCTTCGAATGTATTAGTTCCTGGACTTGGCTTTGCTTTCGGTATGGAAGGTGGAGAAAAGTTCCTAAACAGAGCTTTAGAAAACGAATGGATGGTGATAAACCAAAACAACATATCTTCGGCAGTTTACAACGAAACAAAAAACATTAGGGCTGAAGCTTCTATTGAACCATTAACCGGATTAAAGATTGATCTGAACGGTGTTTACGAAGACAACCGCCGAACAGATTATCAATACATGTATGAAGGCATGCCTAAAACATTTGGCGGAAGTTATGCAATAACAACAGTTACGTTGGCTTCGGCTTTTGAAAACTCTAACGCAGGAAATGAGTATTACTCAAAATCTTTCAACCAATTCCTTGCCAACAGAGAAATTATTGCTGCACGATTAAGAGACGGATACCAAAACAGCCACTACCCCGGATATGGATTTATTGGGGAAACCGGTCATGCCAACCAACCATTCGACCCTGCAGTTGGCGATATAAATCCAAACTCGGCAGATGTGCTTGTTCCTGCCTTCTTAGCAGCCTATACCGGAAAAAGTGCCAACAGCATAGAACTTACTGCTTTCCCAAGTCTGATGACTCTATTGCCAAACTGGGATATTTCATACAATCTACTCAATTCGCTACCATTTTTAAAAGATAAATTCCGCTCATTTGGACTTACTCACAGGTACGTTTCGCAATACAGAGTTGGCTCATTTACATCGTTCCTAAACTGGGTGCCGACAGATGACAATAGCGATTTGGGATATATCCGCGATGTGCTATCAGGCTCACCAATACCATCATCGCCATACGACATTTCGGCGGTTAGCTTAATGGAGAGTTTCTCCCCACTAATCGAAATAAAAGGCGTTCTGAACAACAATCTCACTCTAAACGCACGCTACAACAAAACGAGAACCATGAACCTGAATATCTCATCATATCAATTGGTGGAAACAAGCGATAACGATATAGTTTTCGGATTTGGATATCGTGTGCCGGATTTTAATCGCATTATCGGATTTGGCTCGAACTCTAAAAAAGATAACAGAAGACAAGGTAGAGGCAACAATAGAGACCAACAACAAGATACCAACTCACAACGACCATCAGGAGGATTCAATAACGACCTGAATATAAAACTGGATATTTCGCACAAAGTAACGCAAGCTCTGATTAGAAAAATTGAAGACCAATTTACTCAGGCTACTAGCGGAGTTAGAACTACAAGTATTAAGTTTTCGGCAGATTATGCGATAAGCAGGTCGCTCACGCTGAGAGCATTCTTCGATAAGATTATTAACACACCATTAGTTTCGTCAACAGCATATCCAACAGCCAATACCAATGCGGGACTGAGTTTAAGGTTTAATTTAACACAGTAACGTTAATGTGCAAATTTGTAATGCGAGTTGCGTGTCATTTCGAACACAGTGAGAAATCTATTCGATAGAAGTTATTCCCACGAAAGTGGGAATCCCAAAAAGAAAACAATGGCTGTGCCTTCGTTAAGTAGCTGCTACTTAAACCGTATATAACCATCTCGCAGGAGGGATTTTATCGTCAGAGGGATTTGTAATCCCGACTTATAATAAAGTTAACTCTTGCTCGCGCCACTCTGTGAATGGTGCGTTGCGAAGCAAATAGTTGTCTTCGGCAGACACACTTCGACATTTCGACAAGCTCAATAACCGCGTGCTCAGCAACCACGCTTTACAAAAGCGCGCCAGCGGGAGTGATGAAACACTTAGCGAGCTTTGCGCTATACTTAGTGAACTTTGTCTAAAACAAAAAGAGACGCAATAATATAACGTCTCTAC
>CAYFUW010000031.1:0-21956 GCA_964346495.1 uncultured Dysgonomonadaceae bacterium | reverse complement strand
TCGGTCAAACCCCCTTTATTTTTTCTAATATTTTTGTCGGTCAGTAGTGATTTTTAATATAGATTATGTTGAAGTTGAATTAAAAATAATTTTACTACATATAACGTATCTTTTACAAAGCAAAATAACATATTACATATCATAGTCAAAGACCAAATACTAACTGTTTGTATTACAACAAAAACGTGTTTTTTGTAAATAGTATGAGAAAAATGCTGTTTTTTTTTGTCAATCCATTAAAAAATAGTACTTTTGCATTAATAAACGGTGAGAGGGAGCAAGGAAACGGATGCTCCTTTTTTGTTTCCAGGAAAAATGATTGATAAAAATGAAATAAAAGCAATAGCTGAAAAGTTTTTGGAAAACTCTTCAGACTACCTGGTGGATATAAATATTACACCGGGAAATATTATAACTGTTGAAATAGATAACGATAACGGAGTAAATATTGACAACTGTATAAGTCTGAGTCGTTTTATAGAATCAAACTTAGATAGAGACATTGAAGATTTTGAGTTGACAGTAACTTCAGTAGGTCTTACAACTCCATTTAAATCTTTCCGCCAATATAAAAAGTCGGAAGGTAAAGAGGTGGAGGTTCTCACGAAAAAGGGAGAAAAGCTAAAAGGCTTATTAGTGTCATCATCTGAAACAGATTTCACAATAGAAGTCTCAAAAATGCAAAAAACAGAAGGAAGCAAACGCAAAACAGAAGTAATAGAAAGCATTACAATGCCTTATAGCGATGTAAAACAGACTAAACTTCTTATCCGTTTTTAAAATAAAAACATTTAGGAAAACAATAAATATAAAAAATAAATAAGCTGTTGAAAATTTAGAAAAAGGGGATCAGTGATTACCCTATCTAAAACAAAAAAATATATAATTATATTATGGGCAAGAAAAAGGAAACAATCAGCCTTATAGATACATTTTCGGAATTCAATGAATTAAAAAACATTGACAAAGCCACTATGATTAGTGTTCTCGAAGAATCATTTCGTGGAGTAATTGCCAAAGCTGTAGGCACCGATGAGAATTTTGACATTATCATTAACCCGGACAAAGGCGATTTAGAAATTTGGAGAAACCGAATAGTAGTTGAAGATGGTGAGTTAAAAGACCCCAATTTGGAAATTACACTAACTGAAGCACATAAGATTGACGAAGATTTTGAAGTAGGCGAAGAGGTTACCGACGAGTTAAAACTAGAATATTTTGGAAGAAGAACTATCCTAAATTTACGCCAAACTTTAGCTTCAAAGATATTGGAACTAGAGAAAGACAATCTTTACAACAAATATAAAGAGAAAGTTGGAGAGATAGTGTCAGGAGAGGTGTATCAGGTTTGGAAAAAAGAGTTGCTTCTACTTGATGATGAACATAACGAACTAATCTTGCCAAAAACAGAGCAAATTCCGAGCGACTTTTTCCGCAAAGGAGACCATGTGCGTGCTATAGTAGCAAGAGTTGAAAACAAAAACAACAATCCAAAAATTATACTTTCACGTACATCACCTGTTTTCCTTCAAAGACTATTTGAAATGGAAATTCCGGAAATTGCCGACGAACTTATTACAATCAGAGGCATTGCCCGCATTCCGGGTGAACGCGCAAAAGTTGCAGTAGAGGCATACGACGACCGTATAGACCCTGTTGGTGCGTGTGTAGGTATGAAAGGATTTCGCATACATGGTATTGTTCGCGAACTACGCAACGAAAATATTGACGTAATAAACTATACAAACAACATAAATCTATATATGCAGCGAGCATTAAGCCCTGCAAAAATCAACTCTATCTCAATAAAAGAAGAAGAGCGCAGAGCCGACGTATTCCTTCACCCAGATGAAGTTTCCTTAGCAATTGGTAAAGGTGGAGCAAACATAAAGTTGGCATCTATGCTTACTGGATACAATATTGAAGTGTTCAGAGAGCTGGATGAGTTCGACGAAGAAGATATCTACTTAGATGAGTTTAGAGATGAAATTGATGGTTGGGTAATAGACCAACTAAAACGAATAGGATGTTCAACAGCCAAAAACGTGCTGTCAACGTCACGCGAAAAGCTTATAAAAGAAGCAGACTTAGAGGAGACAACCGTAGATGAAGTTTTAGAAATTCTACGTAGCGAATTTGAAGATGATGACGACGATATCGAATATGATGATATCGAATATCAAGAAGATTAATCAGTAGTAAAGAGAAACTGTCCAAAAAACAAATAAAAGAAGTAAAGGATAAAACATATATGTCCATAAGATTAATAGAAGTTGCAAGAAATTTAAATGTAGGAATCGATACTTTAGCCGAATTTCTGCAGAAGAAAGGTGTTGAAGTTGCCGCTAAGCCAAACACAAAGATTGGTGAGGAGCAACACAATATGCTAGTTGCCGAATTTAGCAAAGATAAAAGTATCAAAAATGCTGCTTTAAAGATGCTCGAAGAGATGCATCGAAAAGATGACAAAAAAGAAACAGTAGCTATTGAAGGGTATGAAACAAAAGAAGAAAAACCTAAAAAAGAGGTTATAAAAGCAGAAGTACCCGACGATATGTTGCCAAAACTCAATATAGTTGACTCTATTGATTTAGGTAATAAACCTAAAACAGATTCTGCAGTAGCTAATGTTGAACCAGAAGTTAAAGAAGAGGTTAAAGAGGAGATAAAAACAGAGACTAAAGAACCTGAAAAAGAAGAACCAACTGAGACCACAACAAAGGAGACAACTATAGCTAAACCTATAGAAGAAGAGCCTGTTAAAATAGAGGAAAAACCAAAAACCGTAAAGAAAGAGAAGACAAAACCAAAAGTAAAGGTTGAAGAGACAAAAGCAACTTCTGAAGAAACGGATACAAAGAAAGCCAAAACAGCAGAACCTGAAAAAGTAGAAGAAATATCTGATTCTCAAAAAGATGAAGAAATTGAATCAACTGAAACCGACAGTAAAAAAGGAAAAGTTTTCAGAATTAATAAAGCTGTAATTGAAGAAAAGCCAAAAGTAATAGGCAAAATAAATTTAGATGATATAAACGACAGGACTCGTCCTGCAAAAAAAACCAGAGCTCAAAGAAGAAAAGAGAGAATAGAATCGGAAAAAGCTCAAAATACAAAGAAAGTAAAAGAAGAGAACATCAAACTCTTGAAAAAAGAGACTATTGAAGAGAAAAGGAAAAAAGGCTCTGACGAAACTGAAAACGAAGTTGACAACAAGAGAAAACGCAGAAAACGCATTGACAGAAGCAAAGTCAACATAGATAAACAAAAAGCCGAAACCGATACCGGCAGAAGAGATAAAAAATCGAACTTCAAAAAACCTATCAGAGCAGAGGTTAGTGAAGAGGAAGTACAAAAACAGATAAAAGAGACATTGGCTCGCCTTACCGAAAAACGTGGAAAAAAAGGTGGTGCAAGATATAGAAGAGAAAAACGCGAAGCTATTTCTCAAAAACAACAGGAGGAACTACGTCAACAGGAAAAAGAAAGTAAAGTATTGCAACTCACAGAGTTTGTTACGGCCAATGACCTGGCAAACATGATGAATGTTCCTGTTACAGACGTAATTTCAACTTGTATGAGCATGGGTGTTATGGTTGCAATCAACCAACGATTGGATGCTGAAACCATAAACATTGTTGCAGATGAGTTTGGATTCAAAACCAAATTTGTAAGTGCTGATGTAATTGAAGCAATCGCAGAAGAGGAAGACAACCCGGAAGATTTAGAACCGCGTCCACCCATTGTTACCGTTATGGGACACGTTGACCACGGTAAAACATCACTGCTTGACAGCATCAGAAACACCAACGTTATTGCAGGTGAAGCCGGAGGTATTACCCAACACATCGGAGCTTACAACGTACAGCTTAGCGATGGCAGAAAAATCACATTCTTAGACACACCGGGACACGAAGCGTTTACCGCTATGCGTGCACGTGGAGCAAAAGTAACAGACGTAGCAATTATTATTGTTGCTGCCGACGACAATGTGATGCCACAAACTGTGGAAGCGATTAACCACGCCGGAGCAGCAGGAGTTCCTATTGTTTTTGCAATTAACAAAATCGACAAGCCGGGAGCTAATCCTGAAAAAATTAAAGAGAGACTTGCCGAAATGAACTATCTGGTTGAAGATTGGGGAGGAAAATACCAATCGCAAGATATATCGGCTAAAAAAGGAATAGGTATTAAAGATTTGCTAGAAAAAGTACTCCTTGAAGCAGACTTGTTAGAACTGAAAGCAAATCCTAACCGAAAAGCATCAGGCTCTATTATTGAATCTTCGTTAGATAAAGGAAGAGGATATGTTGCAACTGTGTTAGTAGAAAACGGCACTTTGAGACAGGGCGATATTATTCTGGCAGGTTCAAGCTACGGGCGTATAAGAGCCATGTTCAACGAAAGAAATCAACGAATTGAGGAGGTGATGCCTTCAACCCCTGCACTTGTTTTGGGATTGAATGGAGCTCCACAAGCTGGTGACACTTTCAATGTGATGGATACCGACCAGGAAGCACGTAGTGTTGCAGCAAGACGCGAGCAACTACAACGTGAACAGTCTATACGTACACAAAGACTTCTGACACTTGATGATATAGGCCGTCGTATAGCGATTGGAAATTTCCAGCAATTGAATATGATTGTAAAAGGAGACGTGGACGGTTCAGTAGAAGCTCTTGCAGACTCACTAATCCAACTATCTACAGAAGAAATTCAAGTAAACGTAATTCACAAAGCAGTTGGACAGATTTCAGAATCTGACATCTCGTTGGCAGCAGCATCAGATGCTATTATTATCGGATTCCAGGTGCGTCCTTCATTGGGAGCAAGAAGAGAAGCTGAGCAAGAAGGTGTTGATATAAGGCTATACTCTATCATTTACGATGCTATTGAAGAGGTAAAATCGGCGATGGAAGGTATGTTATCACCCGATATTAAAGAGGAAGTTACCGGTAACGTAGAGGTTCTGGAAACATTTAAAATATCAAAAGTTGGAACTATTGCCGGATGTATAGTTAGAGACGGAAAAATCAAGAGAAACAATAAAATCAGACTCATACGTGACGGTATAGTAATTTTTGACGGAGAATTAGACTCTCTAAAACGTTTCAAAGACGATGTTAGAGAAGTTGCAAACGGTTATGAGTGCGGACTTGGTATCAAAAACTTTAACGATATAAAAGTTGGAGATATAATTGAAGCTTACGAAGAGGTAGAAGTTAAAAAGACTTTATAATAAAACCGAATACATTTTTATATAATAACTAAGAACTTTTCAAAATAAGAACGACAACATTACATCCTGTTTTTTATATAATGCAGGATGTGTGTTTATAAAAACAAAACAATAGCCATTATGAGAAATATTTTAAAACCTTTATTATTAAGCTTATTCATACTACAAATAAGTTTCACTACATTTGCTCAAGAACAAGCTGTTTTCAGAGTAGGTTACATAAACTCTGCAGAATTACTGAATGAAATTCCGGAGAAAAAAATTGCAGAGCAAAACTTGCAACAGTTAAATGAAAACTACAAACATGAGCTTAAGCTGATGGAGAACGAATACAATAAAAAGTATTCCGACTATGTTACATATCAAACAAACCTTTCCGAAAACATAAAGTTGCGTAGAATGCAAGAATTGACTGAATTGGAAAGTAAGATGCAAAAATTTATGCAACTTGCACAAACTGATATCGAAAATCAGGAAAAAAAATTGATAGAACCACTAAAAAAACAGATAAGTGAAGCAATTGAGATTGTAGGAAAAGAGTACGGGTTTACCGTTATTTTCGATCTGGCTAATCCTGGGGTTGCTTTTGTTACACCGGATGCTATAGATGTAAACTATCTTGTAAGAGAGAAATTAGACATCAAGTAAAAGCAAGAACTAACACCCCGATTTTCGTGGATAAATATACAAACACAACACCGGGTGCAATAGGCGTTTTCGATTCCGGATACGGAGGACTGACAGTTCTTTCAGAGATTAAGTCACTACTACCACAATATGATTATATCTATTTAGGTGATAACGCTCGAGCACCATACGGAAATCGCTCATTTGAATTGGTTTACAACTTTACATTAGAAGCTGTTAAATGGCTTTTTAGCAGGAATTGTCACTTGGTAATCCTTGCCTGCAATACAGCATCGGCTAAAGCATTACGAACAATTCAGCAAAAAATGTTGCCAAAGATGGCACCTGACAGGAGAGTACTAGGTGTTATCAGACCTACAGTAGAAATTGTTTCAAATTTCACTAAAACTAATCGAGTTGGTATTTTTGGAACTGAAGGCACCATAAAGTCACGTTCTTACGATATTGAAATAGAGAAATATCATCCGCAGATAAAAGTTATTGGAGAGGCTTGCCCAATGTGGGTGCCTTTAGTAGAAAACAAAGAATACGACACACCGGGTGCGGACTATTTTGTTAAACAACACATCAATAACTTGTTGAGTAAAAATAGTGAAATTGACGCCATTATATTAGGCTGTACTCATTATCCGCTTTTAATAAAAAAAATAGAGGAGTTCCTTCCAAAAGGAATAGATGTTATTTCGCAAGGCAAACATGTTGCTGAAAGCCTTAAAGATTACTTAAGACGTCATCCCGAAATGGATATAAAGTGCTCAAAAAATGGCACAGCACAATATTTCACAACAGATTCGGCTGAGAAATTTGCAGAACAGGCACTATTTTTTCTTAACGAATCAATTGAAGTACAAAAAACAACCATTGTTTAACCTGGACATCACAACAGAATGACAAATTGGTTTGATATAGTAACAATTTTTCTACTAATATTTGCTTTAATCAAAGGCTATAAAAAAGGTCTGATAATGCAAATATCAGGACTACTTATAATTATTCTTTCAGCTGTTTTTGGTGGAAGAGTTGCTAAAGTAATACTGCCACATCTGCAAAACTATTTTCAAGATTTACCTGCAAACATTGTCACAGTTATCTCTTATGCTTTAGCTTTTGTCGGGATTGGATTAATCATATCTCTTATTGCCAGAGCTATACACAAAGTGTTTGATGCAGCAAACCTAAGTTTTATAAATCGCATTTTAGGCACTGTTGTGTCAATGTCAACCACTATGATTGTTCTAAGCCTTATTATTAATTTGGTTCAACTTGTTGATATAAGAGAAAAAATTATTAAACCAAATATAAAAGAGGAGTCATATTTTTATAAACCTGTTGAATCAATCATCCCTGCTATTGTTCCATACCTGAATAAAGAATCTTTGGAGAAACTATCGCCAAAAGATAGAAAAGAAACAAAGCCCATTAAAATAGATTCAGTTTTTCAACAAAAACATTTCAAGACAGAATCATTTTAAACAAGCCTGTTAATTATGTATATTCACAAAGAAGGAAGAAAAATATTACTTATACTGTTTATTGTTTTTGCAATAATAAACCTGCTTCTATTCTATTTTATCCCTAAGTCTATTCTGTTTGTAACTGTTCTTACAGTGACTTCGCTATTGTACGCGTTATTCCTGAATTTTTTCAAAAAATCTAACAGAGTATATAAAGGAGATTTAATCGGCATGGTAAACTCGCCCACTGACGGAAAAGTTGTTGCTATAGAAAAAGTAAAAGAGAATATTTTTTTTAATGATGAACGCATCCAGATATCAATTTTCATGTCTTTTTTAAATGCGCATGCCAATTGGATGCCGGTAACAGGTAAAATTGTACACTTTTCTCATGTAAATGGCAATTTTCATTGCGCTTTCCTGCCAAAATCAAGTCACGAAAACGAACATACAAACATACTTATAGAAACCCCTGACAATCATCTGATTCTAACGAAACAAATTGCAGGTGCAGTGGCTCGTCGGATAGTAACTTATGTGAAAGAGGGAGATAACTTACATATAGGAGAACCATTGGGTTTTATAAAGCTTGGATCCAGAATGGATGTTTTCCTACCGGTGGATAGCGATATTTTAGTTCAGATAGGTGATGAGGTTCGTGCCAACCAAACATTTTTAGCACACTTGCCCAAATAAATATTTTTTGTTATGCGTAAACAGATACCAAATATTATTACTTTAGCCAACCTTTTTTCAGGTTGTATAGCCATAGTTATGGCATTTCAAGAAAACTATATGGGTGTTGTGCTATGGGTTATTGTAGCTGCTATTTTCGACTTCTTCGATGGATTTGCAGCAAGAATGCTTGGTGTTTCATCAAAATTGGGAGTAGAGTTAGACTCTCTTGCCGATGTGGTAAGTTTTGGAGTTGCCCCAGGTATGGCACTTTTTGTGCTTTTGAATAACAGGAGTGCATATCCAGAATGGTTAGAGCCTTTACAAACAGTAATACCCTATCTGGCATTTATAATTCCGGTTTTCTCAGCCTACAGATTAGCCAAATTTAATCTGGATGACAGACAGACAACTTATTTTTTAGGATTACCTACTCCTGCTAATGCACTCTTCTGGGTTAGCTATTGCTATGGCATTCGCCAGACAAGTATTCTAAACGAAAATCTGTTATATTCGACATTAGGATTTCTGATAGTATTATCAGCATTAATGGTGTCTGAAACTCCACTATTTTCGTTTAAAATTAAGAAATTTCAGATAAAAGGCAACGAAAAACAACTTTTACTGGTTGTATTTATGATTGCATTTATATCGCTATGGGGAATTGTGGGAATTGCCTGGGGGATACTTGCTTATATTGCAATATCTATATTTGCGGCAAATAGAGTGTCTTAATCCTTACTAGATATTAACAACTTCTTCTATCATCTCTTCTGCCTCTGAAGACCCTGTTTTATTCAAACTTATTAGTCGGCTAAACAGCTCCTTATCACCATCTAATCTTTTAAGAGCTTTCCTTGCAGCTTTTTGATGTGACTCTTTTTTTGAATAACCTCGACCGCAACCCAAATTTTCACCGCCTACAATAACACAAGAATCAAAAATCGGATTGCTCTGCTCATCGTAACTCGCATCAGTCACTTCAAAAACAACATCAACTTTATGCTTTTGCCCCCACTCTATTAGTCGGGACTTAAAGTCAACCTCATTTTTTAAAACTGAGTCAATATTGATATGCTCCTTAATTAGTATTTCAAAGACAAATTTTTTGGTAGTACGGTATCCTTGGTCTAAATATATTGCACCGATAAGTGCTTCTAGAGCATCACCATAAATATTGGTATTGTGTGCCAGGTTTTTCGTAGATGATTTAATTATTTTGTCTATACCAATCTCTACAGCAATTTTATTGAGAGTTTCACGCTGAACTATTCGAGAGCGGGTGCTGGTAAGAAAACCCTCATTTTTGTTGTCGAATCGTTTGTATAGAATATCTGCGACGATAGCATCAAGTATTGCATCGCCTAAAAATTCGAGTCGCTCGTTGTTAGTCCTTCTACTTTTGCTTAGTCTAATTGTAGATGACCTATGAGTCATAGCCTCATTGTACAACTCGATATTGTTTGGGCAAAAGCCCAGCATATTATAAAATGAAAGATATGGCTCCTTTCCTTTTCGGAAAACAGCCTTTATCTTTCTCCACATTTTTTCAAACACCTATTTGTTGAATTTCTTTACAATAATGCTAGAGTTATGTCCACCAAATCCAAAAGTGTTGGATAATGCTGCTCTAACTTCTCGTTCTTGAGGTTTATTGAATGTAAAGTTCAAGTTGTAGTCTATTTCCGGATCATCATCACCCGGTTCGTGATTAATAGTTGGAGGTATAATTTGGTTCTCCAAAGCAAGGATACAGAACATTGCTTCAAGTGCTCCTGTTGCTCCGAGCAGGTGTCCTGTCATTGATTTTGTAGAACTAATATTCAGATTATACGCATGGTCACCAAATACATCAAGAATAGCTTTTACTTCAGATATATCTCCTACCGGAGTTGATGTACCATGTACATTGATATAGTCAATATCTTCAGGTGACATGTTGGCATCTTCCAACGCATTTCTCATAACAAGTTTGGCTCCTAATCCCTCGGGGTGAGAAGCTGTTAGATGATATGCATCTGCAGACATACCGCCACCTACAACCTCGGCATATATATGTGCACCACGTGCAAGTGCATGCTCCATCTCTTCAAGTACAAGACAAGCTGCACCCTCGCCTATCACAAAACCATCGCGACTTGCACTAAATGGACGAGACGCTGTTTCCGGTGAGTCATTCCTTGTAGAAAGTGCTTGCATTGAGTTAAATCCTCCTACTGCCGATGGTGTAACTGAGGATTCAGCACCACCCGTCACAATAACATTTGCCTTATTTAATCGGATTAAATTGAATGCATCTACCAAGGCATTTGTTGAAGATGCGCAAGCAGAAACTGTTGCATAGTTCGGTCCTCTCAGTCCGTAAATCATAGAAATATGCGCTGCAGCGATATCCGCTATCATTTTCGGAATGAAAAATGGGCTAAAACGGGGACCCCTATCTTCCGCAAGATAATATCCTCCAACTTCTTCTTCGAAAGTTTTAATACCTCCAATGCCGGCAGCAAAAATAACACCAATTCTGTCTAAATCTTCTTCTTCAAGATTTAAACCCGAATTTTCCATTGCCTCCATTGCTGATTTAACAGCAAGTTGAGAATATCTATCATATTTGCGTGCCTCTTTTCTGTCGAAATAATCCATAGGATTAAAATCTTTCACTTGGCAAGCAAATTGAGTTTTAAATAATGATGCGTCAAAACTAGTAATAGGTCCGGCACCACTCTTTCCTGCTAAAGCATTTTTCCATGTTGTTTCAACATCGTTGCCAAGCGGGGTAATAGCTCCCAGACCTGTTACTACTACTCTTTTTAATTCCATAAATTGAATTAAGAAATGTTTTTATTTTACGTGTTCCTCTACATGACAGATAGCATCTCCAACTGTAGCGATTTTCTCAGCTTGATCATCTGGAATAGAAAGATTAAATTCTTTTTCAAATTCCATGATTAGTTCCACAGTATCAAGAGAGTCTGCTCCCAAATCATTAGTGAAACTTGCGTTTTCTGTTACTTCAGATTCCTCAACGCCTAATTTGTCTACAATAATTGCTTTTACTCTTTGTGCTACTTCAGACATAACTTTTGATATTAATTAATTAAATAAATAAAATAAATTTCTAATTTTGTAACTGCAAAGTAAATCATTTTTTCTGTAATTACGTAAGATTTACACTAAAATATTCAAAAAAAGTGCACATTTTTGCATTTTTTGTGCAATTTAACGATTTTATCTATGTTTAAAGTAGCAATTTTTGCATCGGGCAGCGGAACAAATGCTGAAAATATTGCCCTTTATTTTGCAAATAATCCCAAAATTGAGATTTCACTCATCATTTCCAATAAAAAAGATGCTTACGTTTTGGAAAGGGCAAAAAAATTAGGAATACCTTCATACACATTTTCCAAATCGGAAATTGATGACGCTATATTTGTATTGGACACTTTGAAAGAGTATGAGATAGATTTTATAGTTTTAGCCGGTTTTTTGCTAAAAGTGCCACAGCAAATTTTGGATGCGTACCACAACAAAATTGTAAATATACACCCGGCTCTTCTGCCTAAATATGGAGGAAAAGGAATGTATGGTGATTTTGTTCATCAGGCGGTAGTCGCTGCAAAAGAAAAAGAATCGGGTATCACTATACATTATATTAATGAGAGATATGATGAAGGAGATATAATTTTTCAGGCTTCGTGTGAAGTATTACCGAATGACTCACCCGATGATGTTGCACAAAAAGTACATAAACTAGAATATGAGCATTTCCCAACAATTATAGAGAAAGTTATATTAAGTACAATGTAATTTTCTATATATATAATGTATTTAGTTAGATTACTGTCTAAAAAAACAGATGAAAAAAAGCATCACACTTATTATTATATTCACATTCTGCTTTCTATCGACAAAGGCACAAAAACTTGGTTGGGAAGTAGGACTGGAGTACTTTTTTGATAACACTGAGTATTCAAAATCGTCACATATCGATTCTGAAACCATGAACGGTATCTGGATCAATCCGACAAGCAGCGTCAATTTCGATTCAAAACATTCTATAAGCGCAGGTGTAAATCTATTAAAGATTCCGGGAATGAACAAAGCGATTGACAAAATCGATGTAACAGCTTTCTATCAATATAAAACAGATAAAATCTTGTTTCGGGCAGGTTCTTTTCCTCGTGCAGATGTTTTGAGCAATTACGACAACTTCTTTTTTAAAGATTCCGTCAATAACTTTATTCCACTAATGCAGGGCGTTTTTATTCAATATGGCTCAGGTAAAAGTTTTATAAACGGATGGTTTGACAGAACAGGATATGCAACTCCAACAAAACGCGAGCATTTTTTCGTGGGATTATCGGGAAAAATTACGAAAGGAGCTTTTTTCGCCGATTTCCAATCTTATATGTTTCACTATTCAAACACAAAACCTTCCACACAAGGTTGGGGTGTTGCTGAAAATTTGCAGTTGCAAGCATCTATCGGAACTCAATTATCTAAAGGAGAAAAATTTCACTCATTAATATCAATTGGTATTCTTGCCGGATACGAAAGAGACAGAAGATTTGAAGGCGAACTTTATAAACCCGTTGGCGTTACATCGAAAATCAACTTCGAATATTCCGGAATTGGCACAAACAACACATTATATTACGGCAACAAAAGACAACGATTAGCTAACACTTTCGATGGCGATTTGTATTGGGGTACGCAATTTCTCCGCGAAAAATTTTATGCAGAGAGCGAATGGTATCTCAAACTTATAGAATCTGACTATATAAATGCGAAATTTAGTGCCAATCTGCATTTTACCGAAGGGAGTGTTCTGTTTCAACAAATGCTCACTGTTTCGGCACAAATCGGCAATATAAAATCGGATGGCGATAAAAAGAAAATTACCTATCCGTTGATGAATCTGTTTAAATAATAAAAAACTGAGACAAATATGATGAACCTATTTTCAGAAGAGGACTTCGTATCAGAACAACCAATATCTGATGATATATTGAAAGAGATTACTGAACTTCGTGAGAAATTGCACAGATACAATTACGAATATTATGTTTTGTCTGAGCCAACAATATCCGATTTCGATTTCGATAAGCTGATGCACAGGCTTTCTGAACTGGAAGAGAAACATCCCGAATATTCCGACCCAAACTCTCCTACAGTACGTGTAGGCAGCGATATAAATAAAAATTTCAATCAGGTAAAACACAACTACCCGATGCTTTCGCTTCAAAACACCTATTCCGAAGGCGAAGTTGCGGATTTCTTCAATAGAGTAAGCCGCTCAATAAATGAAGATTTCGATATCGTGTGCGAATTGAAATACGATGGAACGTCTATTTCTCTTATATATGAAAATGGTCGTTTAACACAAGCTGTAACGAGGGGCGATGGCGTTCAAGGCGATGATGTAACAGACAATGTTCGTACAATACGAACTATTCCACTAATATTAAATGGTGACAATATTCCCGAAAAAGTTGAAGTTCGGGGAGAGATATTGATGCCGTGGAATGTTTTTGAAGAGTTGAACAAAGAACGCGAAGAACAAGAGCTAGCCACGTTTGCCAATCCAAGAAATGCAGCCTCAGGAACTCTAAAGCAACAAGACTCAAAAGTTGTAGCATCGAGAAAATTAGATGCTTATATGTATTACCTATTAGGCGAAGAGCTACCTTCCGACAGCCATTTCGACAATATGGCAATTGCAAAAAAGTGGGGTTTACGAGTTTCGGATGCTGTGAAGCGATGCAAAACTATTGAAGAGGTATTCGATTTTCTAAAATATTGGGATGAAGAACGTAAAAATCTTCCGGTCGCTACAGACGGTGTGGTTTTAAAAGTAGATTCTCTTTCGCAACAACGAAATCTAGGCTCAACATCAAAATTCCCGCGATGGGCAATAGCCTACAAATTTAGTGCTGAACAGGCTGTGACAAAATTGCTTTCGGTTTCTTATCAGGTTGGCAGAACCGGTGCAGTTACTCCAGTGGCAAACTTAGAGCCGGTGCAACTTTCGGGAACTGTAGTCAGACGAGCTTCTCTTTATAATGAAGATGCAATAAATGCACTCGATTTGCATTTAGGTGACTATGTGTATGTTGAAAAAGGCGGTGAAATAATTCCAAAAATTACCGAAGTAGATATCAATAAGCGTGAAGAATCAGCCGAAAAGGTTGTTTTCATTGAGAACTGTCCCGACTGTGGATCAAAACTGGTGCGATACGAGGACGAAGCCATCTATTATTGCACCAACTCATCGGAGTGTCCGCCACAAATAAAAGGGCGAGTTGAGCATTTCGTGGGACGTAAAGCTATGAATATCACCATCGGTCCCGAAACAATCGACACTCTTTTCGAAAACAATTTGGTACACGACGTTGTCGATTTGTATAAATTACAGAAAGACGACTTGCTAAAACTGGAGCGTTGGGCGGAAACAAGTGCCACTAACCTGCTTGAAAGTATAGAGAAATCGAAAGAGACACCTTACGAAAGAGTTCTTTTCGCACTCGGAATAAGATATGTCGGAGAAACAGTTTCGCAAAAGCTGGCTCATGCTTTCCCGACGATAGAATTATTGGAGCAAGCTACCCTTGAGCAACTTACATCGACCGACGAAATAGGCGAAGTAATTGCTCAAAGTGTAATAGATTATTTCTCAAACGAAAACAATATCAATCTGATTAAAAGGTTAAAAAACGAAGGTTTACATTTCAGCCTTAGCGAAGAGACTATTGCCGAAAAAACCGACAAACTAAAAGACCTGACTATAGTTATCAGCGGTACTTTTAGTCTACATTCGCGAGACGAATACAAAGCAATGATACTTCAACACGGAGGAAAAAACAGCGGTTCCGTATCTAAGAAAACAGACTATATTCTGGCAGGAGAGAATATGGGACCTGCCAAATTGGAAAGAGCCGAAAAATTGGGCGTCAAAATAATTAACGAACAAGATTTTCTAAAAATGATTGAGTAATTTTTTACTTCGGCATTATATATTTATGGGCAATGTGACTCAAACCGTAATGCCCTTATGAAATTCAACGATTATATTGTCATGTTGAACGAAGTGAAACATCTATATCATTGGATATTACATAGTAACTTGTTGACACCACGCGAAAGGATTCGCGCGGAAGCGATACGTTAATAATTCAGGAGACTGTTTTAAAACAAGTATTCTGCAAAAAAGCAAGGTATTTCAGAAGCGCCCAAATGCAAGGCGATAAGATTGAGGGCAAAGGAGCGTACTAAAAGTACGTGACTGAGCCTGAATATCGAAATCAACGCAGCAGTTGGAACTTATGAGACACATTGACAATATGATTCAACGCTCGTGAGCTGTCCCTCTTCTGTTAGCCATAACCATTTTATAAAGTTGATCGTTTGGACGAATCTTTTCGGGTGTTTTTATTGAAAAGTGGTCGCCTTTAACAGCCTCACTAACCTGTTTCAAGTCAACACGAATATCTTCTGCGGTTAAAAAAACAGCGCCCGTTGTTGGTCCTGTGATAAGCAGCTCATCTCCCTCATTTACAGGTTGAGCCTCTACTAAAAACTCGGTCACACCAATATTTCCGAAATGCTTTATTGCTTTACCGACGTAAACTTTACGTTTGGTAGCTCCCGAACCGTAACGATGTGTCCACTCGCCAAGTCGCTGACCTAGATAATATCCATCCCAAAAACCCCTATTAAACACTGTTTCGAGTTTGCTGTCCCACTCTTTTATTTTCTCTTCTGAATAGGTGCCATTACAATAAGCCTCAATCGCCTCTTTGTAGCACGATGTAACCAAACGCACATACTCGGGACCTCGAGCTCTACCCTCAATTTTGAAAACGCGCACTCCTGCATCAAGCATCTTATTCATAAAGTGAATGGTTTTCAAATCTTTGGGTGACATTATATATTCATTATCAATCTCCAACTCTATTTCGCTATCCTTATCTTTCACGATATAAGCACGGCGACAAATCTGGTTGCATGCACCCCTGTTTGCCGATAAATCTTTTTCGTGCAAACTCAAATAACACTTACCCGAAACAGCCATGCAGAGAGCTCCGTGCGCAAACATCTCGATACGAATAAGTTCTCCCGACGGTCCTTTAATCTGTTGTTCTACAATATCTTTATATATAGCTGCTACTTGGTCGAGATTGAGTTCTCGTGCCAAAACAACCACATCGGCAAATTGTGAAAAAAATCCGAGTGACTCAGTGTTTGTAATATTAAGTTGAGTAGAAAGATGCACTTCCACACCTATACTCCGCGCATACATCATAACTGCAATGTCGGAAGCGATTATTGCAGATAAATTTGCCTCTTTTGCAGCATCCACAACTTTTCGCATCAACTGCAAATCGTTATTATATATGATTGTATTTACAGTTAGGTAGCTTTTGATATTGTTCTCTTTGCAAATTGCTGCAATGTTATGCAAATCGTCAATAGTAAAGTTATTTGACGATTTAGCTCTCATATTGAGTCCTTCAATACCAAAATAGATTGAATCTGCGCCGCCTTGTATTGCTGCCATTAACGATTCGTACGAACCGGCAGGCGACATTATCTCGTAATCACTGATTTTTTTCATCTTATTTTTATTTAAGAGTACAAAAGTACTGCTTTTTATTCATTTTATAAACAAATGGCTATATTTGTTATTAGTTGTGTAGCACGAAGCATGTAAGCTTGTCGAAGTGGTTTGCAATCCAAACAATACTTATTAATTTCTCGCAAAGCCTGCAAAGAATACCGCAAAGATCGCAACGTTATTTTTCAAACATTACAGTAAATAGTTGTAATTCATAGATTTTAGAGGTATAGGGTATATCGTTTTCTCGTCAAAGCAATTTCTAATCCAAACGATATGATCTCGTTATCTGTAGAGACGGAGCCCAGATAAGTCGGGATTTACATTCCATTTCAACATGCTCCGTCTTTACCTCCAACCGCCGTAAAATCGTAAATCCAAAATCGAAAATCGTAAATTAAACCCCCAACTATTTCATTATTAAAAAAAATGTCTTATCTTTGCATCCGCTTTAAGCGTCGGTACCTTGACCGAGTGGTTAGGTAGCGGTCTGCAAAACCGTGTACGGCGGTTCGAATCCGCCAGGTACCTCAAATATTGATAAGGGAATAGAAAAACTGAAAATTCTATTCCTTTTTTTTTAATAGTGTAGTGAATTACTGAAACACATAAAATTACTATTAAGATATGAAATTCAAATCGCTCAAATTTTTAACTCGCCGACGCATTGAAGCCGGAGTTTTCCTGCTGATTTTCTTCGGAGTCTTTTCCTTTATTGGGAGTAAAATGGGATTGCCAAATATGCTGAATACAATTATGCAAACAGCATATAGCTTGTTGCTTGACACTGTATTTTACATTATGGCTATTACCGTTTTATCAGGAGCTTTAGGCAAACTTCTTACAGAGTTTGGTGTAGTACGCTTACTGGAAGTAATGCTACAGCCACTTATGAAGCCACTCTGTAATTTACCGGGTGTAGCCGCATTAGGTGGAATTATGACTTTTTTGTCAGACAACCCAGCCATTATAAGCTTGGCAAAAGATCAAAACTTTAGCAGATATTTTAAAAAGTATCAACTTATCTCGCTAACCAACTTCGGGACTGCATTTGGTATGGGATTGGTTGTAATAATTTTCATGGCAGGTAAAGGATATGTTTACGCTGCCCTTATAGGTTTTGCAGGAGCTATAATTGGAAGTATCGTATCTACACGATTGATGCAAAGATCAATTTTAAAAAGTTATCCTCATTTTAAAGATGAAGAAGCTGTTGGTGGCGATGAACAACAAATATCCTTCAAATCGGAAGGTAGTATTTTCCTTCGTACACTCAATGCCATTCTTGATGGTGGAAAGACAGGTGTTGACTTAGGTTTGGCAATTATTCCCGGAGTGCTAATTATATCTACATTTGTTATGATGTTGACTTTTGGGCCAAGTGCTGACGGATATACAGGAGCTGCATACGAAGGGATTGCTCTACTACCTTATTTGGCAGGAAAAATAAACTTTGTATTTGAGTGGTTATTCGGCTTTGAGAATCCTGCTCTTATAGCTTTCCCAATTACATCTTTGGGTGCAGTTGGTGCTGCTTTAGGTCTTGTCCCACGATTCATTCAAGAGGGTATTATTGACGGAAATGCAATAGCAGTTTTTACAGGTATCGGAATGTGTTGGAGCGGATACTTGAGCACACACACAGCTATGCTAGACTCACTTGGGTTTAGAAAACTTACCGGTAAAGCTATTGCATCACATACAATAGGCGGATTAGTTGCAGGAGTTTCAGCCCACTGGTTATATGTTTTGATTTCTATGATATAATATCAGGAGGAGTAAAAAAACAAAAGCGCCCAGGCATGTATGTCTGGGCGCTTTTATTATTATATTGTCTCGTCCTGAAATAGCGTTACACATAAAAAAGTATCGTTATGAAAGAAAAAGAAGAAAGTGGTTACATTAAGCGTACCCAACGAGATTACAGTTTGTCCTTCAAGCTTCAAGTAGTATTGGAAGTTGAAAGCGGAGAATTAAGTATTAAAGGAGCTTTACGTAAATATGGTATACAATCTCATAGTACGGTATTGAATTGGATAAGAAAATATGGCACCTTTGACCGTGAATATCAAGTTCAACGCCTTATGCACAAAACACCGGAACATAAGATTATGGAGCTTGAACAACGTATCAAGCTTTTGGAGCGTCAAAAAGCCAGTTTAGAAAAGCAGGTTGAGATAGCAGAGGAAAAATCTATTTTTTTCGATATGATGATTGATATTGCCGAAAAAGAGCTCAATATTCCCATTCGAAAAAAGTCCTTACCCGAACAATCCAAGAATATGCAAGCAGACGAGGACGCTCAATAAGCTATACTTGCAGGTTGTTCGGCGGAAACAGACAAGTTTATTATCGCAGGAAAAAGCGAGAAGCTGTATTGCAACAAAAATCAGAACAAGCTATATTGCTAGTTCAAAAGGTTCGGCATCAGCTTCCACGCATAGGAACTCGCAAGCTATATCATATACTTAACGAGCCATTGCGAGAACTTAATATTGGAAGAGATTGTTTGTTTGCCATAATGAAAGCTAATCATTTAGATATTAAGCCAAGGCGCCAATATCGCGTTACAACAAACTCTCATCATCGATTCCGCAAACATAAAAATCTGGTGGAAGGTTTAGAAATAAACAATCCAGAACAAGTTTGGGTGTCAGATATAACTTATGTGGGAAATAGAACAAATCCATTGTATTTGTCGCTTGTAACGGATGCTTACTCTAAGAAAATCTTGGATATGACTTGTCAGATAGCTTAGCAGTAGATAGCTGTATAAAAGCATTAAAGAAAGCTATTAAGTCTAGGAAGTATAAAGAAAGACCTTTAATACATCACTCAGACAGAGGATTGCAGTATTGTAGCAACGAATACCAATCACTGCTAAAAAAGAATGGTTTAACACCCAGCATGACGGAAAGTTACGATCCGTACGCCAATGCAGTGGCAGAACGCGTAAATGGGATCCTAAAAGATGAGTTTATGATAGATAAATATAGTCGTGATAAAGATTTTATGGAGCATTATGTAAAGGATAGTATAGACACGTACAATAGGTTAAGACCTCATTACTCTTGTTACATGCTTATGCCAGAAGAAATGCATAGGCAAAATAAAATTAAAATACGAACGTATAAAAAATCCATTAATTTGAAGGCTAGCCTTCAAATTAATGGATAAAAAGAATTATTTTTGTATAAAAAACCTGTAACGGTTATTTAGGACTAGTCATCTTTCAATTAATAAGAATATTAATCATCAACCTCTATCAATCTTCCTCTATTATTAATTTTCAATTCCAAATCGTTATTAAGCTCTACCTCATAACCATAACTCTCTTTCTCCCATTTAACTACATAAGAACCAGGGAAATTGTATTTTACATATCTAATAACAGGTGCCGGTATAACACTTACAGGTAAAGGCTTGCTATCTGAGTCAGAATCGATTTTAATTACCTTCATCCGATTATTAAACTCTAACTCAGTACCGTCTCTTAATTCTACTTCATATTTCACGCGTCCATCGTCAGAGTCTTTTTCGAATTCTATAATTGGATTATTTGGGAAATGTTTTGCCACATAGCTTACGATTTTTTGCGGCACATCCCTTCTACTTTGAGCTTGCGCAACATTGCCGAAAGCTATTATAAACATAGCGGCAATAAGGGTTTATGCTGTTTTTTTCATATTTCTATGCTGTTTTAATTATTAAATATCTATTTTAATGAAATTACCTTTCAAGTCAAATTCTAGATTCACATAATTGTCAAGTTCTACCTCTTGCCTTCTGTCGTCTTTCTCCCATTTTACGGCAAAACTGTCTGGGTAATTTGTTTTGATGTAATTTAGAACCGGCTCTTGAAGTACACTTTCGGGTAACGCCAAACGTGTAGCTGACTCAATACTTTCAACCACTTTTTTACGGTCAAATTCAAGTTTGAAACCACCTTCCAAAAGAACATCATAAGTAGTTGTTCCATCTTCTTTGATTTTAATCACCTGAATAATTGAATTTTCAGGAAAATGTTGTTTCACATAAGATGTAATTTCCGCAGGGATATCGCCCTCTTTTAATACTGTTTCACTCTCACAGCTCACAAACAACAGAGCTGCTAATAATACAAATAATACTTTTCTCATTTTTTTTAAATTTCAAATAAAATCCTACTCTATTTAAATTACTCTCTATATTTTATATGGATTTTCGTCTCCTCCACATCATAATAACTCACTCGATTTAACTTGTAACAATGTTTTCATTACAAGGAATACCCAACCACAATTAATTACAACACATATGTCCTGTTTATGTTTAACTACAACTGCTAAACAAGAACTTATTACGATAGACTGCTCTATTGAATAAAGGTTTAATTTGATTTTTTGAAAAACTCTGAAAAGAAAAGAGCCTGATATTTCATAGCACTTTCCCAATACTCCATATTGTGTGCGCCGGGACGCGAAATAAATTCATGAGGAATATTCCTGTAAATAAACTCTTCGTGCAATCTGACATTCACATCATAGAAAAAATCACTTGTACCACAGTCAAAAATAATTTTTATACTATTAGGTGTCAGTAAATGAAGTTGATTTATAACCGTGTGTTTATCCCAGTTTTCGGGATAATCGCGCATTGTGCCAAGTCGTTTGCTTAAATCCCAATTGTTTGGAAATGGGCGAATATCCACACCACCGCTCATACTTCCACACGCACCAAAAACATCTTGATGCCTAAATCCCAGATATAGCGCACCATGTCCACCCATGCTCAGTCCCATTATGGCACGACCTTCACGCTTGGCAATAGTTTTGTAGTTTTTGTCAATCCAATCGGTTAACTCTTTTGCGACAAAGGTCTCGTAACGGTAAGTGCTGTCAACTGGACTATCTATGTACCAGCTTGAAAATCCTCCGTCAGGGAAAACCAAAATCATTTGGTGTAAGTCTGCCAAAGATTTTGTTGAAGGTATATCTCTTACCCATCCTGCATAGTTTCCACTAAATCCATGCAAAATATATAGTACGGGATAAGATGTAACATTGTTATAAGTATCGGGCTTAACAACCACAGATTTTATATTTTTATTCATAGACGGACTGTATGTAACTACAGTATCAACCTGAGCTGCATAAAGCGACAAGCAACTCAACAACAACGTTGTAAACAGCAATAAATTAATTCTTTTCATTTCATTGATTTTTTAAAATAATTCAGATAAACAAAGGTAAGTATTTATTTTAGACACAAGATGCAAGAGCCAGGAAAAAAGACTTTTTTGTCCCGTCCTGAAATAGGTTTACACCCAAAACAGGAAAAATTATGACAA
>CAYFUW010000030.1:0-22348 GCA_964346495.1 uncultured Dysgonomonadaceae bacterium | reverse complement strand
GACAAAAGAAAAAGTATGACAAAATGTGTAAACTTTTTTTAGGACGAGACACTTTGCTCCTTGCTCTTTTCTCTTTGCTCTAAATTACCCGTATTCCTTTTCAAACAGTTCAGATTTTATTAATCCCCATTTGCATAATCTGTATGTGATAGAAACCCCAATTACACCCAAGCCATAAATAAAACTACGTTTTAGGTTTATAGAGGAAGCTTCTGGGAAGTATTTTGTAGGACAAGTCATTTCGCCAATCTCGTAACCTGCATAAAAAATCTGAGCAATCATCTCATTGTCAAAAATAAAGTCGTCGGAGTTTTTATTGAAATTGATTGCAGATAGAACTTCAGCCGAAAAGGCTCGGTATCCGGTATGATATTCCGATAGCTTTTGATTGAGCATTATATTTTGGAAAAAAGTTAGAATCCTGTTTGATACATATTTTATTATAGGCATTCCGCCACGAATTGCACCATTGCCCAAAATGCGGGAAGCGAAAGCAACGGGATAAACATCGTTTGCAATCATATATGCCATAGAGTGTATCAGTTTTGGCGTGTATTGATAATCGGGGTGCACCATGATAATTATATCGCCACCCAATTCTAATGCCTTGTTGTAGCATGTTTTCTGATTACCGCCGTATCCTTTGTTCTTCTCGTGTCTGATAATGTGTTTAATACCCAATTCCTGAGCCTTTTGCACAGTATTATCTTTGCTGAAATCGTCGGTAAGAATTACATCATCCACAATTTCAAAAGGAATCTCATTATATGTTTTCTCTAATGTCTTCTCTGCATTGTAAGCAGGCATTACTACAATTACTTTTTTTCCGTTAATCATTTTCTGTGTCTGTTTAATTTATTGAGAAATAGGATATCTGGCATAAAAAATAAATCCGTTTTTCTCATATAGTTTTATGGGGTTGTTTGTTTCACGTATAAAGTCGGCTTCTTCCGTTTTTTGCGATTTCAGAACGAAATATGCCGGTTTTGTCAGATTGCTTTTTTGTAAAAACTCTTTGTCGGCAATGTTGTTTTTAGGTTGTCTGTTGCTGTAAAAATAGTGAGCATAGCTTTTGTGGATAGGGTATATGTAACAATCTTCACCACTTTTGCTTTTGTAAAATTCAATAGCTGCGTTTTGGCTATACTTTTCTACTCTGTCTGTAAAGAAAAACATTCCCAAATAGATAAATAGCAGAGAACCGATAAAAAGACTTCTTAATGCCGATGTTTTATTACTTTTCTGTTTATAAGCGAAATAGAAAACAGAAATAATCAGTATTAAACCGATTATCCATTCAAAACCTTTCCATCCACCTGAAGCTTGCAGATTTCCAACTGCAAATTCATCTTTTATATGTGGAATAAGCATATGCTTGAATGAGTCGATAAAAGGAAGAGCTGATGAAGCCAAGCCGATAATTGAACCGATAATTACAGTTACTATAACTGCCCATTTTGGAAGTTCTGTTCTGTTGGAGAGCCACTTGTCGATATACCATGCGGCAAGAAAAGTTATCGGGAAGTAGCACATAGATGAGTAGTGAACAATTTTTGTTCGTACTATAGAGAACAGAATAAGAACTACCCACAGAGTAATCATCATCCATCGGAAAAAATGCGCCATTTTGGGGTTAATTTCATCTCTGAGACTGTTTCTACGCATGGTAAGAACAGCGAAAACAGATGTCGGAAAAACTCCGAAAAATAGAATTACAAAATGATATCCCGGAAACCCGCCGTGTCCTGCATCCTGAGTTTGGAATAGACGAATCTGATAAACGATAAAGTCTTGAATAATGGTGTAATTACCTGTTGCAATCTGTAAAATAAACCAGAGTCCGCCAACAACTGCAAACAGAGCTAAGAAAACAACCACATGCAACCATTTAAAGTGCGGAAGTTTGAATCGTTGCAAGGATATCCAAACTATAAAGCAGATACCAAAAATTAACAAGCCTACAGGTCCTTTGGTAAGTGTTGCCAACCCTATAAAAAAGGCGGAAAGCAGAGCTTGTAAATATCTATTTTCGTTGTTTTCAACAGAAGTGTATAGTATGATATAATAAATGCCAAGAAATATAAAGAGGTTGAACCATGGGTCGATAATTCCAGATTTGAAGTAGAAAAACGGCAAAAACGAAACCAGGTAACAAGTCGCCCACAATAATCCGAATTGTGTATTTTTGAGTCTATTCCCGATGAAAAACAGAACTAAAAGGGTAACAATGCCTGCAATGGCATTAGGAAAACGAGCAGCAAATTCATTTACGCCAAATAGTTTCATCGACAGAGCTTGTAGCCAAATAAAGAGTGGCGGTTTTTCCCAGAAAGTCTCAAAATTGACTTGCACATTCAGATAGTCGCTCGTTATCAACATTTCACGAGCCGATTCTGCAAAGTTGATTTCGTCCCAATCGAAAAGATGTACGCGTCCTATTCCGGTAACAAAAAGGAGAGTACCGACGGCAACAATAATCAACGAAAAAAAGAGATATCGGTTTTGTTTCATACTGAAAATGTTGTGATAACGTGAGTTCCACTTAGGGAACTAATAAAAGACAAAAGTACAGATTTTTTTTGTTTTACAGGTCTGTTTTGCAAACAAACTTACAATATAGTTAAATAAGCACAATGCGGTTTTATAACCGCATTGTGCTCTTTAATAGCTTCAAAAAAAGAGTGTGTTCGATTAAGAACACACTCTTTGTGATTTTTTTCTTATAAAAAATTATTATAATTTGTCTAATGATTGTTTCAAGTCAGCTATAATATCATCTACATTTTCCAATCCTACTGAAATACGGACAAGTCCTTCGCTGATATCGCTTGCGGCACGCTCTTCTTGTGTGTAAGGAGAGTGAGTCATGCTTGCAGGGTGCTGCATCAATGTTTCAGCATCGCCAAGGCTTACCGAAATAACAATCATTTCTAAGTTGTTAAGAAGTTTTTTACCGGCTTCAATTCCACCTTTCAACTCGAAACAAATCATAGCACCCGGTAATGACATTTGCGATTTTGCCAATTCGTATTGTGGGAATGATTTTAAACCGGGATATTGTACCGATTCTATAGCTGGATGTTTTTCTAAAAATTCAGCAACTTTTTGAGCATTGGCACAGTGCTTTTCCATTCTGATTTCGAGAGTTTTCAAGCCGCGACTGATTAAGAATGCATCAAACGGACTCATACTTGCACCGGTTAAGTCTTTTACACCTAGCAGACGAACCTTGTCGATATAATCTTTTTTACCTACTACAAATCCGGCAATAACATCACCATGACCGTTCAGATATTTTGTTGCTGAGTGTACAACAACATCAGCACCAAATTCCAACGGGCGTGTAATGTAAGGTGTGCAGTATGTATTGTCAACCATCAGTTTACAGTCTTCTTGCTCGTGACAAATGTCTGCAATTGCACGTATATCGCATATATACATGTTTGGATTGGCAGGTGTCTCTACATATACAATTTTGGTATTAGGTCTCATTGCTTTGCGTATATTTTCCGGATCGCGTGCGTCAACAAAAGTAACGTCAACGCCATAACGAGAAAGACCATGGCTTAAAAATGCAAATGTGCATCCATACAATGTTTTAGATGCTACAATATGATCGCCTTGTTCTACCAAAACCCAGATAGCTGAAGTTATTGCACCTATACCTGATGCTGATGAAACACAAGCTTCTCCACCTTCGAGCAGAGCTACTTTTTCTTCTGCCATTGTGCAGGTTGGATTTCCAAGTCGGGTATAGATATATCCGCCTTCTTCTAACGCAAATCTGCGTCCGCCCTGTTCGGCAGTATCGAATGCAAAAGTTGATGTTTGATAAATGGGAGCACAAAGTGCGCCGTATGTGTTGGGCTGATGTCCGCCGTGGATTGCTTTAGTAGCAAATCCCGATTTTTTTAAGTTTTCGTTATTCATAAAGCAGTAATTGATAATCAGTTTTGTTACTTATTTACAAAGGTAATAAAAGTTTATTTCTTTTGGATATGATAATTCTTGTTTTTCTTCTTCTTTTAAAGAAACTTTACTATATTTGCAAGAGAATATTAATTTATAAAATTTTGGAGATAGATGAAAAGAGATAATCAAATTTTCGATATAATCGAAAAAGAACGTCAAAGACAGCTTAAAGGCATTGAATTAATCGCTTCTGAAAACTTCGTGAGCGATCAGGTTATGGAAGCAATGGGCTCGGTATTAACTAATAAATATGCCGAAGGATATCCGGGCAGACGCTATTATGGTGGTTGTGAAGTTGTGGATTTAAGTGAACAATTGGCTATTGACCGTTTGAAACAATTATACGGTGCAGAGTGGGCAAACGTTCAACCACACTCAGGTGCACAAGCTAACGCAGCAGTATTTTTGGCTTGTTTGAAAGCCGGTGACAAATTTATGGGACTTAATCTATCGCACGGTGGACACCTTTCACACGGTTCGCCTGTTAACTTTTCGGGTATAATGTTTACACCCGTTGAGTACAACGTAAGAGAAGATGACCAACGTGTTGATTACGACCAATTAGAGAGCGTAGCACGCAAAGAACGTCCAAAATTGATTATTGCAGGTGCAAGTGCTTATCCACGTGAGTGGGATTATGCTCGTATTCGCAAAGTTGCTGACGAAATTGGTGCACTTTTCATGGTTGATATGGCACACCCGGCAGGTATGATTGCTGCAGGTTTGTTAGATAATCCTGTAAAATATGCACATATCGTTACATCAACTACACACAAAACTCTACGTGGTCCTCGCGGTGGTGTTATTCTTATGGGTAAAGATTTTGAAAATCCATGGGGTATTAAAACTACAAAAGGCGAAGTTAGAATGATGTCGTCGATACTTGATTCTGCAGTCTTCCCGGGTATGCAAGGCGGACCGCTTGAGCACGTAATTGCTGCTAAAGCCGTTGCATTTGGCGAAGCATTGGATAGCTCCTGGAAAACATACCAAACTCAAGTAAAAGTTAATGCTGCTACTATGGCTCAGGCATTTATGGATAAAGGTTACAAAGTGATTTCAGGTGGAACAGATAACCATATTGTTTTGGTTGACTTACGCACAAAATTCCCTGAATTGACAGGTAGAGTTGCTGAAAGAGTTCTTGGTGAAGCTGATATCACAACTAACAAAAACATGGTTCCGTTTGATAGCCGCAGCCCATTCCAAACTTCAGGATTGCGTTTCGGAACTCCGGCTATATCTACTCGCGGTGCGAAAGAAGACTTTATGTGTGAAATCGTTGAGATGATTGACACTGTTCTTGCAAATCCCGAAAACGAACAAACAATTAGCGCAGTTCGCAAAAAAGTGAACGAAGCTATGGCTAAATATCCATTGTTTGCTTGGTAAGAAACAATTGAGTAAAATAGAAAAAAAGATGAGAAATTTTTCTCATCTTTTTTTATTGTCGTCCGATAAGTTTTGTCATATTATTTATTGTAGGCGATTTTTGTAATTATTCTAGATAAATGGCTTTAAAAGCCAGATTTTCATAGCCGTATGCAAGCGTGGCGCACGGTTCTATTGTGTGGTATTATATTAGCACGCGATAGGATTCGCGCCTTAGTTAGGTTATATCAAAAGCCGAACAATATTTACGATTATAATTCTATCTTTACTCTTTCAATTTTTGTCTGATTAATACGTAATTAAAAGAATCCGTAGGATTCACATATTGGTAGCTACACAGATAATCATCACCTGTTCGACTCCATACGGAGTCGCATAATTCTGATATTATTGGCTACAAATTTTTCATTCCTAGCGGAATGATGCGGAGAAAAATGAAAAGCCCGGTTTTCATAATCGTATGCAAACGAGGAACGAGTGCGGCTTACGGTATAAATAATGCTTCAACCTTTCAGCCCGAAGTGGCTGTACTTATTAGCATGGCTTATACACAATGCGGATTGATAGTCGCAATGTGCTTTGTCTAAGAAATATTTTACTTCTTTCTCAAAACAAACAGTAGCGAACTACTTTTTTCTTTATCGAAAAGTGATTGAAAATAGGTAGATAATCCGCTAAAAAAACCTTTTATAAAAGCAAGAGAACATTTTTTGTACTTTTCGCTCATCATAGAGATGTAGAAACCATCGAAATGGAAAGGTTTTACATTAACTATTTCAAAACCGTGTTTTTGTGCAAATAGTTGCATTTGCTTTGGTGAAAAATGCCACAAATGACGCGGTACATCGTAGGCTGCCCAATATTCTCCATATCTTTCTGCATCTGCCGATTTATAGTTTGGTACCGCGATAAAAAGAGTGCCATCATCGCAAAGTCGTTTTTTTAACCACTGCATAGATTCATTCAGATTTTCTAAATGCTCCAATACATGCCAAAGTGTGATAACTTCAAATTGTCTGTCTTGTGGCAGATTATCTTCAAGTTCGTCGATAGAGCTAAAAGCTTCTAATTGAAATTGTTGTGCAGCGAACAGTCGTGCTTCATCGCTTTTCTCTATCCCGATTACGTGCCAGCCTTTCTGTTTCATCCTGGCAGGGAAATATCCTGTTCCGCAACCGATATCCAGCAGGTTTTTGTTGTGGTTAACGATATTGTTTCTTACCCAATTTGCCTTTTGATTGAGCATAATCGAACGAACCTGGTGGTATATTTTGTTTACCAACCCTTCGCGTGTATCGCTGTGCGAAATGTAGGCTTCGGCTTTATAGTAGCGATTAATATCGTCGCCTTGCGGAAACTCTTTTGTTATTCTAAGTCCGCACTTTTCGCACTCAACAATATCGAATTTCTCATCGCTTACAAAATGGTCGGTACAAACGAAAATATCTATAAATTTATCACTGTTGCAAATCGGGCAATTCATTCTCTACCTTTCTATTTTTCAAACCATTGTAAACTATCCATCCTAACAAAATCAGCATAATCAGCTGTGAGATAAACGAGATAGTGTCGGTTACTTTTATGCTTGTCGGTTCAAATCGGAACTCTACAACATGTTTCCCTGCCGGAATTGGTAACGCTCGCAAAGTGTAGTTAGCACGTAACATTTGAGCAGGTTTTCCGTCAATTGTAATTTTCCATCCTTTCGGATAGTAGATTTCTGAGAAAACGGCAAGCTCATCTTTTTTAGCATCCACATTGTAGGTGATGAAATTTGAATCGTATTCGGCAAGTGCTATTGTAGATGCCGAGTCAGTTGCAGAAACGTTAAAACCTTGCAAAACAGATTCAAATTTCTTGTCGGCAACAGCCTCTTTTTGTAAATCGATTTGCGATAAAGCGGCAATCTCATCATCTGCCGAATTTACAAATTGAATATTGTCAACAAACCATGCGTTACCCATTGCATACGGGTTTTCGATAGGTATTGTGCCTTGTTGTGTGGGAACAATTATCCATTTGGTGTTGAGCATATTCAACACTTTAAATCCGTTCACATCAACAGAATCCAACATGCCTTGTGTTTGGAAAATATCGCGTTGTAGTGTCGGTATTTCTGTTGAAAGATGCACATCTATCAAATCCTGATAGCGACGCAGTTTGGCAGCGTGATAACCGCCAATAGTTTTGTGGTAGTATGGTGTTACGCCATCGTTGAATGTGCTTGTTGCCACATTTAGTACCCGATAATATGGAGTCGGGTCTTGCAAAATGTACTCATCTGCAGGCGATTTTGTAAATATCTGTTGCTGATTGGTTTTAGGAACAAAATGGTCATCATTCAGATATCGTTTATTTACAGTCCACATATCAGCAAGACAGAGCACCGCAATTGCTGCAACAGTCCATTTCGCTTTTAGTTTTCCGCTCATAAAAGCGATTAAAATAGCAATTCCACCTAAAATAACAAAGAAACTTCGCCACGCATCAGCTGTAAACATCGAAATGCGCATTTCGGTAAGGTTGGCAAGAATTGGCTGTATATGTTCCGATGGAAGTGATTGAAGTGCTTGCATTTCGGCAGAAGAGATATATGAAGGGAAAAATAGTTTCGGTATTAAAGCAAATAACAGGGCGATTCCACCTGTTAGTATCCAACTTAATACAAACTGTTTTTTGTTTTTCTTTAAAATTTCGGGATTTTGAATTATCTCTTTCACGGTTAAAGCAGCCAATAACGGAATAGTAAATTCAGCAACAACCAAAATGGATGATACCGCTCTGAATTTATTGTACATCGGCACGTAATCTATGAAAAAGTCGGTCAGCGGCATAAAGTTTTTCCCCCATGATAGCAGTATAGAGAAAATTGTTCCTGCCAGTAGCGCCCACTTTATCGGTCCTTTCACTATAAAAAGTCCGAAAATAAAGAGTGTAAGCACAAAAGCGCCAACGTAAACCGGTCCGGATGTTCCGGGTTGTTCGCCCCAATATTGTCCTATTTGGCTGTAAAGCTCACGATATTCGGGTCGTGCTTTTTCCATTGCTTTCGGATTTTCTGACAAAGGAACCGATGCTCCGCCTTTAGTATTTGGAACAAGCAGAGTCCATGTCTCGCCAACTCCGTACGACCATGCAGTTATATAATCGCGTTCCAAACCGTTGTCCGATTTGTTTTCGGCAGCTTTGTGAGTAAGCTCCGATTTTCCGCGCATTGTCTCTTTAGAGTATTCCCAGGTGTGATACAGATTGCTCGCGTTTGCAGCTACACCGATTAATCCTGCAACAACAACTATGGCAGTCTGCTTTAGAAAGTCGTTCAACTTTTTATCGCGAACAGCCTGTACGAAAAACGCAATCACAATGAAGAGCATCAGAAAAAAGAAGTAATAACTCATCTGAATGTGGTTTGCCGAGATTTGGAATGTTGTGAAAACCATAATAAGCAAGGCGCCAATAAGATATTTGTTTCTGTAAACATACACCAATCCCGCTATCGTAGGCGGAATGTATGCCAGCGTAATGAACTTCCATATATGCCCGGCAGCAATGATTATAAAGAAATATGACGAAAATGCCCAGATAATTGCGCCCAACAAGCTAACCAGCGGTGATGCACGAAATGCACGCATCAGGATGTAAAAGCCGAGTAGCATTATGAAAACCAAGAAAACATAATTTGGCAAAAACAGTTGATACGCTTTCTTTGCTAAATCTTGCGGTTTACTCGAATCGTAAGTTGGACTCATCTGGTATGATGGCATTCCGCCAAACATAGACAGGTTCCATCGTGTGCGTTCGCCATCGTGGCGAGCCATAAAATCGCGCTGTTCTTGTCCTTGTCCTATAGATGCAAGCGAGTCGTGCTGCATAATTACACGTCCGTCTAATACGGCAGGTGCAAAATATATGAAAGAGATTATAACAAATATCGCGATAACGATAATATCGGGTAAAAACTTTCTGAGTACCGGATTTTTTTTCATTGCTTTTGGGTTTTGATTTGGGATGCAAATTTACAAGATTATTCTGTTAATAGCGAGTTTTAGGTGGAAATAATGTTTTTTGGGTTGTGTTTTTGGGTTGTGTTTTTGGGTTGCGTGTTTTCGGGTTACGTGTTGCGAGTTACGAGGTATGTGAGAATAGAGATTCTTGTATGTTATACACGCGAAAAGATTCGCGCGGAAGCAGGAGATGTTGGCTGTGCCTTCGTCAGAAGCACAATGCGGTAATAAAATCCTCATTGTGCGCAGAATATGGAATATGGGCAATGCGGATTCTAACCGCAATGCCCAATATGCAAACTTTATGATTAGTAAACCTAACAGGTTTTCAAAACCTGTTAGGTTTTTAGTCTATGGCTTTGTGTTACAATTGATGCACTATCCCATTAAAAAACAACAATTATATTCGGTGCATGACGTTTTTTTTTGTAATATTGCACTTTCTTAATGAGATAGATGAAGGTCGTAAAGAAATTAGCTAAAATCTTAGGGATAGTAGTCGGTTGCATTATTGTTTTGAATATAATAATCGCACTACTTTTTACTATTCCGCGTGTTCAACAACATGCGGCTGAATTTGCGTTGAAGAAACTGAAACCGATATTAAAAACCGAAATATCTATCGATAAAATCAGACTTCGCGGTTTCACTTCTGCAACCATAAAGAATTTGTATATTGAAGACCAGCAGAAAGATACGCTTTTTTATGCAAAGAAAGTTTCTGCAAAAGTAAATGTAATCGACTTACTGAAAAACAGACTTAACATTCAGTCGGCATCTATAAGCAATTTTACCGGAAATGTTTATCGTCAAACGCCGGAAGCACCTTTTAATTTTCAGTTTATTATCGATGCGTTCGCATCAGATAAAGAGAAAAAACCTTCCGAAAAGCCCATGATGATAAACATCAACAATATAAAGCTTACAAACGGGAATTTGCGTTACAATATTTTATCTGAACCTGAAACTCCGGGACTTTTTAATGTCTCTCACTTCGATGTCGTAAACTTTAGTATGAGTGCCGATATTACATCTCTTGATATGAAAAATCTGGTTGCAGATGTTGGTTCTCTGAATTTTTACGAAAAAAATGCCGGTATTTATGTAGATAATTTGCAGGCAATGGCGCGAAGCAAGGGAAACAGATTGTGGAGTGATAATGTGGATTTGAGGTTTAATGAATCTGAAATAGTGGTGCCTAAAGCCAGTTTCGACACAGAAACGAAGGAGTTTGAACTGAAAGTCAGAAGCTCGAAAATAGAGCCGAAAGATATCTCTATTTTCACAAATCAGTTTTCGCATCTGAATAAAACTTTCGAACTTGAAGCCGATTTGGAAGGACAACTGCCGAGTGTGAACATAAAAAATCTGATAGCAAAATATGGAAATCAAACTTCCCTTCAGATACAGGGATTTATTGACGATTACAATGAATATCAAACTTCCGATATTGATATTAGTGTTGATTATCTGAAAACAAATATCAACGATTTACAGTCGTTTGTCAGAGTTGCTGCACCCGATCTTGAACTTCCCGAACAAGTGCTGGCTTTGCAAAATGTAGATATGAATTTGACTGCCAAAGGGAAGTTAGATAATTTCAAAACTGATATATTTGTAAAGACAACTCCCGGGAATATAAGATTTAATGGTTCGGGACGAATACTGAATGAGTTTAAAAATATATTCGTTGAAGGCTCTATATCCACATCTAATTTGAAAGTGGCACAAATTATAGGTGAAGAGGTTGGTGTTGACGATGTTACACTAAGAACATTTGCTCAGCTGTCAATTAAACCAAACTACGTGTCGGTAAAGACAAAAGGGAATATAGAATCGGTTACATACAACAATTTTACATATAACAATATTTCGATTGACGGACTGTATAGTGGGAATGAAATTACAGCAACTGTATCTACCGACACCGAGCAAAATAAATTTGATATCAATGCAGATTTAAGTTTCGGTAAACCGATGCGCTTTATCGTGAATGGAAGTATCGACCGACTATTTATGACTCCTATACTCACGTTTGAAGATTGGCAAAATCCATATATGATGGCGCAAATCGATGCCAATTTGCAGGGTGAAGATATAGATAATTTGCAGGGTGCGGTAGTAATTGATGGTATTTCGTTGTATGACGATAATTTTATCTATAATCCTGGTACCATCAGTCTGGAAGCTACCCAAGATGAAGAAACGGGAGTTAAAAAGATTCAACTATCGTCATCGATGTTGGATGCTGAGGTTGTGGGCGATTACTATCTCAGCACTATCGGCAATCAAATAACAGGCATGCTTAACCTCCATTTGCCAACATTGATTAATTCATCGGATCCCGTGCAGGATATTAAAAATAATATCTTTACGTTCGATTTAAATATAAAAAACACAGAAGACCTTTCATACGCTCTCTCTTTACCGTTTATCAATGTTGAGCCTGCTAGTTTGAGCGGAAAGGTGGATATGGCAAACGCGTTATCAATAGTAATAGATGGATATATACCGCGAGTGAAAATCGGCAATAATGATATTCGCGAAACCAAATTCAAAATGACATCAAGCGAGTATAGCGGCATGAGATTCAATGCAAATACCTATCTGGTGCAAGACAACGGATATGTGAATGGGCGACTCGATTTGTTGGCGGCAAATGACTCTATTACGAATGGAATTATTTTCAACCTGATAAGTGGTGATACAAAAGCCAATGGCGATATGTGGATTTCTGCAAATTTCGAGCGTGACGAAGAGGAAAAGCTTACTACAAAAGTAAATATATATCCATCAAACTTTTCGTTTAACGAAGAGATGGTAAAAATGTCTCAATCTACCATAACTATCGAAGAGAGCAAAATCAGTATCGATGAGTTTTCGTTAGTGCAAAGAGGTATGTTGCTGTTGGGTATAGATGGTGTGCTTTCGAAAAGTCCCGACGATAGTGTTCTTCTTTACTTCAATGATACCGAACTGGGAAATATTCTTACAGCTATAGACGGACCTCAATTTAAAGGTTCTTTAAACGGTGCAATCACGATTAGTCAAGCGCTGGAAGATCCACAAATACAGACAAAAGATCTGAAAATAGAAGATTTGAGAACTGAAACCGATACACTTGGAACACTTTCGTTAAATGGAAACTGGGACAGAACTCGCGAAGGTCTCGATTTAGATATTAATCTTGTTAAGAACAGTGTAAACTACCTGGAAATTGCGGGATTTATTCCAACTGCCGAAACTACTCCTATGGATGTTGATTTGATGATAAATAAGTTGCCATTGAGATGGGCACAGCCATTTGCGGTTGATATTTTTAGTGAAATTTCGGGTTCTATAAATTCGAAAATTAATTTGAGCGGAAACTTTTCGGAACCGATAACTAAAGGATGGTTGGGTATAGACGATGGAGTTATGACAGTAGCTTATACAAATGCAACTTATACCGTTTCGGATACCATAAACATTCAACCCGGAAGAATAGGAATGGAGAATTTGGTTATTAAAGATAATAATAACCATGAAGCGCATCTGAAAGTGGCATTAACACATCGCAACTTTAAAGGGATAGAGTATCAGGCAAATCTGAAATTGAACGATTTCTTGCTGCTCAACAATGACTCCAGAACCGATCTGATTGCATACGGAAACCTGAAATTGAGCGGTGATATTAATATTTTTGGTTCATCGATGGGTATTTTTGGTAATGCCAATTTAAGAAATGAGAGTCGCTCGAATATAATGATAGAGATACCACAAACTGCAACTGCTGCAAAAAATAGTGGTGTTATTTATGTTAATAAAAACAGGCAACAGGAGGATAGTCTGGCATTTTTGCGGAAATCAGACGACAAAATCAACACTATCAATACAAAAATAAACAGTGTAATTCCAATCAGGATACAATCTGTATTGCATATTAATGATATGTTAGACGCAGGTGTACTGATTAATCCGGTGTCGGGTGATATGTTGAATATAAACGGAGATGGAGAGTTGCGTGCAGTTTTTGATTCGCATGCAAATCCGGCAGTGCGTTTATACGGAGATTATATTGCCGAAAGTGGAAGATTCAAGTACAACTTCTTAAATATTAAAGCGATTAACTTTAAAATTAAAGAGGGTAGTACGGTTACTTTGGTTGGAGACCCGCTTAATACACAGTTTAATATTTCGGCATACAACGAGGTAAATGCAAATTTAGCTACTCTTAGCGAATCGTTCTCTACACAAATGTCTGATACACGAGTGCCTGTGCATGCAAAATTGGATATTCAGGGAAATTTGGAAAGAATGAGTTTACAGTATGGTATTGATTTGCCCGATGTGGCTGATGATGTGCGTCAACGCTTTAATAGTCTGGTTAGTACCGATGAACAGAAAATTACTCAGTTTGCAAATCTTATTGTGACAGGAAGTTTTTATCCGGCAGGAGGAACTCCCAGTGGTAATTTTAATGAGAGTGCTTTTACCAACTATGCTGCCGGAGCACTTACACGAGGTTTGGATGCTTTATTGGCAGGAGCATTGAGCGACGATTGGTCTATCAGCACAAATATTGAAACTGCCGATGGCAATTTCGACAGTATGCGAATGGGAGTTGATATTTCAAAAAGTTTTTTGGATAATAAGCTCAGATTATCATCGAATCTTAGCTATGGCGATAAAAGTATGATGGCAAGTCAACAAGCATTTATGGGTGAGTTTGAGTTGGAATATGATATTAACAATTGGCTTATGATACGTGCCTATAACAGGGCTAATAAGCAATATTATAACAGAGCACCAACAACCCAGGGTGTGGGTTTGGTTATCAATAGAAACTCCCGTAAGTTTAGAGATTTGTTTAAGTTTAGCTTTAGAAGAAGAGAAAATGAGGATTAACAATTTATGAGAAAAATTATCTACATACTTATTGCCTTTTTTATGTTCTCATGCACCGTCACCGACAAAGTGCCTGAGGGAAGCTATCTGTTGGATAAAGTGAAGATTAAAACTGATACTAAAGCGGTGAGTAGTTCGGAGCTGAAGCCATACTTAAGACAAAAGCCAAATTCAAATACGTTTATTTTTGGTAAAGAGAAACTCAGAATATATAATCTGGCAAATAACGATACAACCTGGTTAAACAAAAAATTATTGAAAATTGGAGAGCCACCCGTTATTTTTAGCGAAAGATTGACTGCTATCTCTATGGACCAAATAAGACTTCAATTACAAAATAAAGGCTATTTGGATGCACAGGTTGACACAGTTGTAACAAGAGGAGACAAAAAAGCCACGGTAAATTACAATATAACAGGAAATACTCCTTATAGAATTCTCAATTATCAAGACTCGATTAGTCAGCTAGACTCAACTATATACATGATTCTCAATGATAAGAAGCGATTGAACTTTATAAAAGAGAATGATATGTTCGACCTGGAAGTTTTGGAAAAAGGTCGTGTTGATATGTCAAACGAGCTTCGCAATAATGGTTATTATCATATTACGAAAGACGATTTTTATTTTATTGCAGACACAACAGCAGGCGATCATCAGGTGGATATAGTTCTTGGCTTGAATAATCCTACCGATAGTACCACTCATACAATGTACACTTTCGGAAATGTAACTGTACATAATGGTGTTGACCCTGCTATATTGAAAGACAGCACAAAACATCATCTGCTCGATACTGTTGTGTATAGAGGAGTGAATGTGGTGTCGGAACATCGTCAGTTTCTATTGCCACAGGCTGTATATTACAACACATTTATTCGTCCCGGTAGAATATATTCCGACCGTATTGTTGAGCGTACTTATTCATCACTCAACAGATTGGGTTCGGTAAGTCAAACGGCAATAAATCTGATTCCGGTTGTAAAACCCGATACGCAGTATATTGATGCGGAGGTATCAATTATTCCCGGAAATATGCACTTTTTGCGCTTTGGTGTGGACGGTACAAACTCTAACGGAGACTTAGGTATCGCTACCGATTTGACTTATGAACATAAAAATATTCTAAAGGGAGGAGAGAGGTTAAGACTAAAAATAAACGGTGCATACGAATTTATCACTGCTTCTGAGGCAACTAACATTATTGACAGAAGTTACTACGAATATGGTACGGAAGCATTTTTGCATATTCCGCAACTTCTGTTACCAAGGCTGATGATGTGGCTGAAAGATCAACCGTCGGCATCGACAGAGTTTTCATTTGGGGTTAACTTTCAAAAACGACCCGATTATCTGAGACAGTTTTTTAACTTATCGACGCGTTTTCAATGGGCACGTTCAGGTTGGAAACTCAATCATGTGATTGAACCCATCGGAGCAACTTATATCAGGATGCCATGGATGTCGGATAAGTTTAAGGAAGAGTATATTAGCGATGATACGAACCCTATTTTGCGTGCACTTTACGAAGAGCAGATGATTGTACGCTCATCTTATAGTGCTTCATATACCAACTTTAGACCAAATGAACCCAGACCGAAATTTCCTTATAGAGTGCGCGGAGGTATAGAAGTTGCAGGACATATACCACGCTTGATTGGTGCTTTGGGAGGAACTCAAACGGGAGAGGATGGTCGTATAACATTACTAAAAATACCTTATGCTGAGTACTTTAAAGTTGATATCGATTATGCACCGACTTTTGTTATTGACTTTCTTAATACACTCGCCGGACATATTGCAATAGGTGTTGCCGTACCTTATGGTAACTCAGTTGTTTTGCCTTTTGAGAAAAGATATTACGGTGGTGGTGCAAACAGTGTGCGTGGGTGGAGTACCAGAACGCTTGGTCCGGGAACCTATAGTCAGCATAAGTTGGGGTATGATTTTGCTAATAAAACGGGCGATATAAAATTGGATTTAAGTGTGGAAATCAGACGTAAATTGACCGATCTGTTTGAGTTTGCAGGATTTATTGATGCAGGGAATATTTGGACTATAAAAGATTATGAAACACAACCGGGCGGATATTTTTCTTTTAATGAGTTTTATAAAGAGATTGCTGCTTCGTACGGAGTTGGGTTAAGGGTAAACCTGAATTTTCTTTTAGTCCGTTTAGATTTTGGAATGAAGGCTCATAATCCCGGACTTCCGGAAGGACAAAGATGGACGGTTTTCAAACCTGACTTAAAACGAGACCTTGCTTTCCACTTCGCGATAGGATATCCGTTTTAGTTTTATCGGGTTTTGATGTTTAAAGAAACACTTTTTTCTAATTGCAAAAGCTCTTCTTTTCGCCATATACCACCTGCGTAGCCTGTCAATTTTCCATTTGAGCCGATAACTCTGTGGCAAGGAACAATAATTGCGAATCTATTGCTCCCAATTGCAGTTGCAACAGCTCTTACGGCTGATGGTTTACCTATTTTCTCGGCCTGTTGGATGTAAGATTCCGTTTGTCCGTATGGAATATTCAACAAGTTTTTCCAAATACTGTTCTGAAAGTCTGTTCCGCTGAAAATCAATGGAATATCAAACTCTTTTCGCTTGCCGTTGAAGTATTCGTCTAATTGTGATTGCAATAGAGTATGATATTTGTTCTTGCCAATTTCTAACTCAGCTTTAAGCGATTTGGATAGTTTGCTCAAAGTCTGTTTTAGGTTGGAATGGTCTTCAAAATCCAATAGGCAGACACCTTTTTCTGTTGCAGCTACAACCATATTCCCTAACGGTGTGTTGATAGTATTTACTTTTATAGTTTCTTTATTTTCCATATAGCTTTATAAATTAAAGTTGTACGGAGTTATCCGCAAACTGTTCCAATTCAAGTAGATGAGTAGCCATTAGAACTGCCATATCGGGAAACTTATTTCTGATTGTGTTAAATATATCAATCGCATTTTGTGCATCGATACCAGCTGTAGGTTCGTCGATAACAAGCAATTCCGGTTTTTTAAGCAATGCCTGAGCAAGCAACAGTTTTTTTCTCTGTCCACCGCTTAATGTCTCACCGTTTTCGCCAATCCATGTGCTTAAGCCTTGCGAAAGAGTTTGATACCATCCGTGCAGGTCAACAATTTGCAAAACATCGAGAATTTCAGAATCGGAATATTCCTGAAAGTTTTCACGCAATGTGCCTGTCAGCAGATAAGCCTTTTGTGTAACGTATATACATTTCGGTTGCGTAAGTTGTGTTGTCGGTTTATCGTTCCAATTTAGAGTGCCGTTTTTTTGATATTCGGGATAGAACAGACTGTTTAATAGCGTTGTTTTTCCTTTTCCTGTATCGCCGAAAATTGCTGTCCATTCTCCTTTTTTTATTTCGAACGAGATGTTGTTTGTAACAATATCTGTTTCAGGTACTTTTGCTTGCCAGCTATTGATGTTTAATGTTTGAAAATTTTCGGTTATGGGTGCGATATCTTTTTCAAGTTTGGCATCTTCAAAAATCTGTTCTATCTGTTTTATTCGCTGTTTTACGGAATTTCTTTCCGATTTTCCCGAAAACATCATCTCTGCTAACTCTGCTTGTGCCATTATTCCAAAAAAGATGCCGATTGCAATTTCTGCACTAATATTATACGAATTTGCATACCACAAAACAAAAATCCCGACAATGCTTAATCCTAAGCCGACAATCAGTTGCAGATAGTACGAATTAGTTTCAATTTTTCGTTCAGTCTGTTCAGTTTCTGCCAATTTCAGATTGTATTGTTCTATCGCTTTCTGTTGTAATTTGTATTTTGATATTTCGATTCGTCCCCTAAAACTTTCGATTAGTGTTTGCTGATTCTGTTCGTATTGCGATTGTAGTGTTTCGTATAAAATTTTATTTCGATGAAACAGTAGTTGTGGAACAAAAAACAGGATTATTGCAGATGAAACGAAAAATAGCAAACCTATTGCAGCTGAAAGATTTACAATATATCCTGTGAGCAAAATTAAAATAACGGTTGTACCGATAAGTGGCAGAAACCATAAAAGAATATGATTTAGAATCAGCTCTACACCGTGTGTACTATTTTCCAAAAGATTGGAATTGTTATCGGCTTGTTTTCGGAAATATGAGAATTTTGAGACAGATTCAAAAATCTTTAGTTGCAATCTGTGTTGTACTTTCAGAGTTGTTTTGTGATTTTCCAGCTTTTCGAAATATCTTGTCGCTGTTCTGCCCAAAGCAATTAATCTGATTATTGCACTTGGAATCAGGTATGAAAAGGCTCTGTTTGCTAAAATAAAAGCTAAACTGCAACTAGCTAAAAACCATGCCGAAATTGCAGGTAATGCTACAAAAGCGATAGACCACAGTAGCAAAAGTGTAATTCCCCTTAGCCAGTGTGTTGCAAATGGTTTTAGTATCTCTTTTGTAATAAATCTGTTCATTTTTCAAATATTATCTATTCATCTGTTCACCCCAATTCAACTCTACTGTTTTGCACGCAATTTGCTCAAATGCAGGCTCGTGCGAAGCCATAATAACCAATCTGTTTTCAGCCAACTTTTCAATATGCGGCATCAGAATATCGATACTTTTTGAATCTAGATTTGCTGTCGGTTCATCCAAAATAACAATAGGTTTTGGGTGAACCATCAATCTGGCGAATGTTACCAACTGCCTTTCGCCACCCGACAGCTCTTTTCCGTTATTAGTTAAAATAGTTTCCCAACCACTATCTTTTTTTGAGACTATCTTTTCTAAGAAGTCGGGTGTCGGCATATCTGAATTGCTGTCTAAAAACACATTGTAATGCAGTGAGCCATCAAAAATAAACGGAAACTGATTCATATATGAACTGTTCTCTTTCAGCCAGATATGTGACCAGATGTTATCTTTCCGATTGACAGACAAACCGTTTTCTGCAAAAAGACTTCCGCTGCAAATTTTAAGCAGAGTCGATTTTCCCGAACCCGAAATACCTTTTATCAACACCAATCCTTTTTCGGGAAAAGTGATATTGATATCATTAAGAGCTTTCGCGTTAGTGTTTGGATATGAGTAGCTTAGATTTTTGATTTCTAAACTGTTGAATGGTTCTGAAATACTTTCTTTAGTTGAAGGTATCTCTTGTTGCAATAATGGCATGATAATCTTAGCCGCTGCAATTGCTCTGTTTTTATCGTGATATGCACTAACAAAGCGACGCAGATAAAAATAGAAATAGGGAACAAGTGTCAATAAAAACAGTGCGTTGCTGTAATTGTATCCAACGTTATAATATTTGCCTGGCATAATTCCTAGCAAACTCATTCCAAGATAAATGGCAACAGCAGCAATGCTAAGTGTAACAAATAGTTCTAAAATTGTAGATGAAAGAAATGCAATTCTCATAACATTGGCAGTTGCTTTGTTAAGCTCTTTGCCTTTTTTATCTAAAAATCGATATTGTCGGTCGAAATTATCCAAATTAACAATCTCGGAAATGGTTTGCAATCGGTTGTAAAAGACAGCCGAATATCGCATAAACAGATTTATATGCTTTCTGTGCATACTTTCGGTGCCGATTCCGATTACAATCATTTGAACGGGAATTACTATAATTGAAATCAGTAATACTACGCCGACCCAGGTTTCGATGTAGAAAGCAACAATAAGCAGACACAAGCTAACGATAGCAGTTGCGATAGCATTCGGAATAAAAGTAGAGAAATAGTGTTTTAAGTCATCAGCTACTTTTGTAAGTAAAACAGTGCTTTCGGTTGCATCTAAACGATTGTCGTTTAGCAGCGTAGGGTGTAGTTCCCGCTTTATGCCGGATACAATCTTTTTTGCAGTATCGTAATTTACTAACGAAGCAAAATGAGCTAGTATATAACGACCTGCCAAAAACAGAAGTGCATATAATAATTTGTTATGTTGTATTATGTTATCGATAAGCCAGAGTGCCGCAAATTCAGACAGGTACCAGCAAAAAAAGACGAAACTAATTGCACTAATCAATGCAAGCAATCCCGACCACATATAAGCACCTTTCAATGAGGTGATTTTGTTGTTGAGCCAACGAGTTGCGGTTTGAGGTTGAGAACTCATTTTTGTTTGGTTATGCTGTGATTAAATTACACTTCTGTTAAAGCTTGGATACAAAGATAGTTGATTTTCGGAAATAAATGACGATTGTCAATTAACAATTAGTATTTGCTAATGTCTCTTTGTCATATCGAACGTAGTGAGATATCTAATTGATGGTTTTGATGCAGTCCGATCTGTGGTGCTATGCTTGGATAACTGCCACGCGAAAGGATTCGCGCGTAAGCGGATGTTTCCGTAAAATCGTAGAGACGTGGCATGCCGCGTCTCTACAACTCTTAGATAATAATTCTGAAATTCAGTCATTCAAAATAAAAAAAGGATTGCCAAAATTTCAGGCAATCCCTTTTATTACTTTCGATTATGATGAATGAAAATTAAATTTCTTCAAATCTTGCAGTAAAGAATCTCAATTGTTTTGGTTCATATACAAAACGTAAACCTTTGATATCTTCTTTGTGTTTGTACAATTTGATTACAGCGTCTGCAACTACGTCCATATGACGATATGTGTAAACACGGCGAGGAATAGTCAAACGAACTGTTTCCAATTTTGGAGCGTGGTTTTCACCTGTGTCTTTATTGCGTCCTGCAGAAACAATACCGCGTTCCATACTGCGTACACCTGACTCAACATACAAGTTTGCAGCCAAGCTTTGTGCCGGGAATTGATCTTGTGTCAAATGTGGACAGAAACGACGTGCATCCAAGAATACAGCGTGTCCGCCTGTTGGTTCGATAATAGGAACACCTGCTGCTCTTAGTTTGTCTGCTAAGTAACGAACTTGTTTAATTCTGTGCTCGATATATTCGAATTGTACAGACTCTTGCAAACCGATTGCCATAGCTTCCATGTCGCGACCTGCGATACCACCGTATGAAGGCATACCTTCAAATACAACAACCAATTCTTTTGCCGCGTTGAACAAATCTTCGTCGTTCATACACAAGAATCCACCCATGTTAACGATACAGTCTTTTTTACCACTCATGGTACATCCGTCTGCATAGCTAAACATTTCGCGAACAATCTCTTTAATAGTTTTGTTTTCGAATCCAGCTTCTTGTTCTTTAATATAATATGCGTTTTCTACACAGCGAGTTGCATCATAAAATACTTTAATTCCATATTTGTTTGTCAACTCTCTTACTGCGCGCATATTTTCCATAGAAACCGGTTGTCCGCCTGCTAAGTTAACAGTAACTGCAAGACAAACGTATGCAATGTTTTCTGCACCTTTCTCATCGATAAGTTTTTGAAGTTTGTTCAAATCGATATTTCCTTTAAAAGGTATATCTAAACCTGCATCGTGAGCTTCGTCGCGAATAATATCAATAAAGATACCACCGTTTCTTTCTTGGTGATAGCGAGTTGTTGTGAAATACATGTTTCCGGGAACATATTGTCCTGGTTTGATAGCGATTTGAGAAAGAATATTCTCAGCACCACGTCCCTGGTGTGTAGGAACCAGATATTCGAAACCAAAAATATCTTGAACAGTTTCTTGTAGGTGGTAGAAGTTTTTACTTCCTGCGTAAGCCTCGTCACCCATCATCATACCTGCCCATTGTTTATCGCTCATAGCGTTTGTTCCGCTATCTGTTAGTAGGTCGATGTAAACATCTTCCGATTTAATTAAAAAAGTGTTATATCCCGCTTCTTTAATGATTCTTTCTCTTTCTTCGCGGGTGTTCATTTTTACCGTTTCAACGGTTTTAATGCGGAAAGGTTCCGCAGGATACTTGTGAAGGTCCATAGTTTAATATTAAAAAATTTATAATTATTATGTGTAATGATTTATTCTACAAATTTATAGCAAAATACGCTATTTGCAAAGTAAAATCAGTTATTTTTCTTTAGTAAAGTGTAATTTTTCCGAAAAATAAATAACTAATTTTTTGTAAGGTAGAAAAATATGTATATCTTTGCACTTGCAAAAAAAATGGTGGTCGTAGCTCAGTTGGTTAGAGCGTCGGATTGTGGTTCCGAAGGTCGCGGGTTCGAATC
>CAYFUW010000029.1:0-22972 GCA_964346495.1 uncultured Dysgonomonadaceae bacterium | reverse complement strand
AGTGTTGTGCCTGTGCCAACGCCATACCATAACCCGGAACGATAATTACAGATTTAGCGTTCTGTAAAACAGTTTCAGATGAAGTCTGTTTAGTTTCTGCTTTTTCCTCTTTTTTGGGTGCAGCAGCAGTAGATTGTGCTTTTGCAGTCGGTTTTTTACCTGCCGCAGAAGTTTTTCCGGTAAGAATATCCATCAAACTTCTATTCATAGAACGACACATAATCTGTGTAAGGAACAATCCTGATGCTCCAACAATACCGCCAACAGAAACCAAAAGAATATCGCCAATCGCCATACCTGCAATTGCTCCGGCAACTCCACTCAACGAGTTTAGCAACGATATTGTAATAGGCATATCGGCTCCACCTACACGAATAGCAAAAGCATATCCGAAAAGAGAGCTTATTACAATACTTATAATCAATATTATAGCAATATCGATTGGGTGACTTATAATTTTCCCAACAAAAGCAGCGTAAAGTATGCTAACAGCTAAAAGAATAAGGCTAAAATTGAGAATTGCAGCATGATTTTTCCAAATTACAGGTTTTTGTGGCAAAAGTTTGTGCAGTTTTCCGGCAGCCACCAAACTTCCTACAAGCGTAATCATACCGATAACTATTGCCAATACAGCTGTTACATCTGAAAAAATAATATCTGATTGTTTTGTAGGTGCTGTATTCGGATTCAATCCTATTCCAAGTAGAGTTAGAACACCAACCAATGCCGATGTCAATCCGCCCACTCCATTAAGTAAAGCAACAAGCTGCGGCATTTCAATCATTTTCACTCTGGCTGCAAATATACTACCGATAATAATTCCGATAAGCACATAGATATATATACTTCCAACCGAAATTATCTCATTATAAAGTAGTGTTACAATTACTCCTACAAATACACTTACCGCACTTATGGCATTTCCCATAACAGCAGTCTTCACCTTGCTCATCATAGAAATACCGACTAAAACCAATACAGAAAGTACGGCACAAATTACCATATAGACTGTTGATGTAATCACTTTTTGCCTCCTTTCTTCTTATGGAACATTTTGAGCATTCGGTGTGTAACACCAAATCCGCCTACAACGTTCACGGTAGCAGCTATTACTGCCAAACCACCCAGAATTTGTCCTACAACAATACTTTGGTCATCATATAATACCGACAGACCAACTGCTGATACTGCACCCAAAATGGTAATACCCGATAGAGCATTCATTCCAGACATCAACGGAGTGTGCAGCAAACTCGGAACGTTCTTAATAATATAGTAACCAACAAAAGTGGCTACCACAAAAATTACAATTAATATAATTGGATTCATTAATACAATATTTGATTTTTTATTAAAACATAGAGACGCGACAAGTCGCGTCTCTATTAATATTTTACGAATATTAGTTCAATCCCATTGCCTCTCGTGCACCTGCATGAACAACCTCGTTGTTATGTGTAACAAGTATAGAGCTAACAATTTCATCGTTCAAGTCTAAAGAAATGTTTCCATCTTTAACCAAATATTTAACCAAGTTGTAAACATTTTGTGAGAACATCCAAGTTGAGCTTGTAGGAATCATTCCCGGAATATTTTTAACACCGATAATGGTTACTCCATGAACTACTTCTGTTTTTCCCGGAGGTGTTACTTCACAGTTACCGCCTTGGTCGATAGAAATATCAACAATAACAGAACCTTTTTTCATTGTTTTTACCATCTCTTCGGTAATCAAGATTGGAGCAACTTTACCCGGAATCAAAGCACTACAGAATACAACATCCATATCTTTGATAGCTTCAGCTATAACTTCACGCTCTTTTTTCAACCAATCTTCAGGAAGTTTTTGAGCATATCCGCCTTTACCAACAGCAAGATCTGCAGGAACTCCTGTTTCAATTACTTTTGCACCCAAACTTTGTGATTGTTCGCTTGCAGCAGGACGAATATCGATAGCGTGAGTGATAGCACCAAGACGTTTTGCTGTAGCCAACGCTTGCAATCCACCAACTCCAACACCAATAACCAATGCTTTTGCTGGTTTCAACATACCTACAGCTGTAAACATTTGTGGCATGAAAGTAGCCAGTTTATCAGCAGCCATAATAATTCCTTTGTATCCGGCACAAGTACTCATAGATGTAAGAGCGTCCATGTTTTGTGCGCGTGAAATGCGAGGAACACCGTCTAATGTAAGACCAATAACGCCGGCGTCAGCCAATTTTTTCACCATCTCGTGGTTAACCGGAGATGCAGGGTGAATAAATGTAATCAGATACTGACCGCTGTGCATCAAATCAACCTCATGTTTTCCAAGCTCTTCGTTGAAAAGAGGTTCTTTAACTTTTAGAATAAGATTTGCTCTTTTAAAAATATCTTCTGCTTTTGATACAATCTCTGCACCTGCTTCAGTGTAAAGATGGTCGGCGTAAAGAGATTTTTCGCCTGCTCCTTTTTCTACCAAAACGGTCATTCCATCTTCAACAAATTTTTTCACAGTTTCGGGAGTAGCAGCTACTCGAGCTTCGCCCGGCATAATTTCTTTTGGAATTCCTACTATCATAATTTTATTAATTTATTATTTAGTTATTTATTTAGTTATTTTATATTGAATTCTTTTTATAAGGCTTTAATCATCAAAATATTTCTCTCTATACTGACTTTATTAATTTTCCTACAAAATTAACAGAAATAATTGAGAAAACGATGTTTTATCTAAAAATATGATGTCAATAAAAGATAAAACAAATCTTTTTTAAATCTTCACAAACAAAATTTCCTGTTTACGTAAAAAATTGTTATTTTTGTAGATACATTAATACATCAACTAAATTTTTTAATATTATGGTTAGTTACAAAGAATTAGGTCTTGTAAACTCAAGAGAACTTTTTAAAAAAGCGATGGCTGAAGGATATGCTATTCCGGCATTCAACTTTAACAACATGGAGCAATTGCAGGCAATTGTTTCGGCTTGTGTAGAAACCAGATCACCCGTTATTTTGCAAGTTTCGAGCGGTGCACGTAAGTATGCCAACCAAACTCTGTTGCGCTATATGGCACAAGGTGCGGTTGAATATGCCAAAGAGTTGGGATATGAAATTCCTATCGTACTACACTTAGACCATGGCGATACGTTTGAATTGTGCAAAAGCTGTATCGATTTCGGTTTTTCATCGGTAATGATTGACGGCTCGCACCTACCTTACGAGGAAAACGTAAAACTGACAAAACAAGTTGTGGACTATGCTCACCAATTTGATGTAACGGTAGAAGGTGAATTAGGAGTTTTGGCAGGAATTGAAGATGATGTACAAGCAGAACATCACACTTATACCGAACCCGACGAAGTAGTTGACTTTGTTTCTCGTACAGGTGTTGACTCGTTGGCTATCTCTATCGGCACTTCACACGGAGCGTTTAAATTTACACCTGAACAATGTACTCTTGACGAAAACGGAAAATTAGTTCCGCCACCACTTCGTTTCGATATTCTGAAAGAAATTGAAAAACGCATACCGGGATTCCCAATTGTACTTCACGGTTCGTCTTCTGTTCCACAAGAGTATGTTGAAACTATCAACAAATATGGTGGTAAACTAAAAGACTCTATCGGTATTCCGGAAGAACAATTGCGTGAAGCAGCGAAATCGGCTGTTTGTAAAATCAATATCGACTCCGACGGACGCTTGGCAATGACGGCTGCAGTTAGAGAGGTGTTTGCTAATCAACCGGCTGAGTTTGACCCACGTAAATATTTAGGTCCGGCTCGCGAAGAGTTGAAAAAACTTTATATGCACAAAACTAAACATGTTTTGGGAAGTGCAGGAAAAGCGTAATTGGTCTTAGAGTTAAGATACAAGAATCAAGACAAAAGACTTTTTATTTTCGATTTGGGATTTCGGATTTGCGATTTATTAAAATCTAAATTATCGTTATATATTGTAGAGACGCGGCATGCCACGTCTCTATTTTTTTGTCCTCGTCATAAGGATTTACCTTCGTCGTCGGGATTTGCAATCCCGACTTATTACTATTTATTTTTTTACTTACTTCAAACCATATTTGCAAGGGATCTACAATCCCAACAAATCTAAAACTATCCTGCTCGCGCACTTCTGTGAAGTGTGTGTTGCGAATCTGTTGCCAAATCTTAAGCATTACCCTAAGCGCAAGTTTACGAACACATGTTTAATCCTCAAATAATTTTTAAAAGTCCTTTATTATCACAACAAGAGTTCCATAATATCTTAAATTGACCATCTTTATATAAAAAGTGACACCTTATTCTAATTACAGAATCATCCTCTTCAATAACCTTTTTTTCTTTATACTTTGACAATGTAAATGATTTTGTAACATCATTTACACAAAAAAAATTTGAGAAATAATCTTTTGGGAAGCCGCCTCCATCAGACACTATAAAAAACAAATTATCTATTTGAATATATCCTAAAATACTACTAAAAGCCTTAGAAGACATTGGCCACTCATCATCAATACCTGTTATATAAACACTTTCTTGATTATTTATGGCTATTCTGAGATCTTCATGAGTTCTTGATATTGAAAAATCATACAACAATGAATCTGATTTCCCATAGTTTTTTTGCTCATTAACAGATATTTTATTAAGTATTTCAACAAGTTTATTATTTCCATCTTTAATTTCTAACTGATTTAGTACTAAAGTAATGTCACTATTTTGAGCAAAGGTATTCAACAACCCAAGCAACATAAAAACAATTGATATTAAAATTCTTATATGCATTATGGTATAATTCTATTTAACTCTCTGCTCGCGCACTTCTGCGAAATGTGTGTTGCGAAGCAAAAACAAATTTAGGAAATCATTTTAAATTCCAAATCCAATTCTACCAAATTATTAGCATTTATCTATTTACTTAATACTGATTTCTACATTGACTTTGATTAATTCAACACTTTTCACTATTTTTGTCTGTTTTTCTATTAAACAACCCTGCTTTACGAATTATGAATAAGAAAAAAATATTTTTTGCCACAATTTTACTGTTTCTTACGCTATTTACGGCAATATCGTTCGCTCAAGATATGGCATATCCTGTTGAAGGCGATGGAATTTACTCGTTTCTGCGCCGATGGAACAGATTAGATAAATCTTATGTCGAGGAGTTTAAACAACTTAATGCCGACAGAATAAATGCGGAAGGCGGACTTGAATTGGGTGTCGTCTATCTGATACCGCCACTGCATCCGGGCGATGTTTTCCCACCGGAAGAGATACTGTATGAAACTGTCAATCCACGACTGTTTGGTGAAAAATATTCCACATTGGAGATGAAATCGCAGCAACTGAAAGATGCATGTTTCTATATAGTGAGCGGTCATGGCGGACCAGACCCGGGTGCAACTACCACAGTGGAAGGACGCGAACTGCACGAAGATGAGTACAACTACGATATATCTCTCAGGCTTGCACGAAATCTGATGCAGGAAGGTTCCACGGTTTATCTGATAATTCAGGATGAGGCTGACGGAATACGTGATGAACGTCTGCTTAATAATACCGACACTGAAACCGCTATGGGACAACCGATACCCAGAGCGCAGATAGACCGTTTGAAACAGAGAGTTGAAAAAGTAAACACACTGTACAAAAAGGACAAAAACGAATTTAGCTATATACGTGCAATGGAGATACATATCGACAGCAGAAGACCAAAAGAGCAGATTGATATGTTTTTCTATCATGCAGACAATTCGGCAAGTCGCATTACTACTCACACCTTACTTGATGTGATTATGGCACAATACAAAAAACATCAACCCAACAGAGGTTTTGTGGGCGATGCAAAACATCGTAATTTATATGTTCTACGACACTTTGCGCCACCATCCATAATGATTGAAATTGGCAACTTTCAGAACACTCTCGACAGAAAACGAATTCTCGACCCGAACAACCGACAAGCTATAGCAAACTGGCTTACACGTGGTTTTATAAAGGACTTTCAGGACAATCGAAAAAAATAAAGAAGCCGTATGCATAAAATATTGAAGCACAACTCAAATCAGTCGAAAATTTTGTATCTGTTTCTATTTATGATAGCAGGTATGTTTTTGGCGTCTGCCATCATAATGCTTTTATCGGGAATTGTGCCGCAATTAAATGGTAGTCCGTGGCAATACAAAATATCGGTTTTGCTTCAAAACCTGTTTATGTTTCTTTTGCCTGCATACACCATCAACTATTGGTCGAGTGATAAACCTTTTGAAAATCTTGGAATTAAAAGGATAGAAAACTTTTGGCAAAACACGTTTTTAGTGTTGCTTATTTTCCTTTTCACTATACCTGTTACCTCTCTTGTAGAGCAATGGAACAGCAATATTTCGCTTCCGGGTAGTCTGGAACATATAGAAAAGATTTTACGCGATTTAGAAAACAGTGCGATACAATCTACCCAAGCACTAACCTATGACAAATCGATTTTAAATCTTACAATCAATATTCTGTTAGTCGGATTTCTGACTGCTCTTGCCGAAGAGCTGTTTTTTAGAGGTGCGCTTCAACAATTCATCGAAAAATGGCTTGTAAATATTCATCTAACCGTTTGGATAATAGCATTTATTTTTAGTATGCTACATTTTCAGTTTTACGGTTTTTTCCCACGTCTGTTGTTGGGTGCGGTTTTAGGTTATCTTTTCGTATATAGCAGAAATTTGTGGTTACCGTTTCTGTTTCATTTTGCCAACAACAGCATTGTATTGGTATTCATCCACTTAGGCAAATCTGATAGTCTGGCAAAAATAACAGAGAACTATTCAAATGTGATTTTATGGTCAATTGCTCTATCGGGAGTTTTGCTTACAATATTACTATTCAATCGTTTAAAAATTATAAATAAAAAACAATGATACAAGTTAGAGATACAATTTTGTCGGAAGATATATTTGATGTGATGTTTATCTGCGACTTAAACAAATGCAAAGGTATTTGCTGTGTTGAGGGCGATGCAGGTGCACCTTTGGAAGAGTCAGAGTTTGAAGAGATAAAGGAGATATTGCCTCTGATTTGGGACGAGCTTTCACCCAAAGCAAAGGCTCTGATAGAGGAGCAAGGAATTGCTTACAACGATTACGACGGCGAATTGGTTACATCTATCATCAACGGCAGGGAATGCGTTTTTACCTATTTCGAAAAAGATGGAACTTGCAAATGTGTAATCGATAAGGCTTATCAAGAGGGACGAATCTCTGTGCAGAAACCAATTTCGTGCCACCTATACCCTATCCGACTGCAAAAATACAGAGATTTCACTGCCGTGAATTATCATAAATGGCAAGTTTGCCAACCGGCATTAAGATTGGGACAGAAAGAGGGTGTGGAAATATATCGTTTTCTAAAAGAGCCGCTTATCCGAAAATTCGGACAAGAGTGGTACGATGAAGTTTGCGAAGCAGCAAAATTGTTGAAAGAGGAAATTTAAGACGCAAGAGCAAAGATAAAAGATAAAAGAGCCAAGACACAAGACATAAGACTGTCTTATTTATGATTTTGGATTTCGAATTTACGATTTTTTTTAAATCCAATTTTCGTTATATAATAGTTGTAGAGACGTGATATTATCGCGTCTTTTTTATGTGCTGTCTGTTCCGAAGAATTTCGCAGCCTTTAAAGCAGTTTTCTATAAGTAGCAGCTAATTCAAAATTAGCAGCTACTTAAAACCAATTCCAAACGAATTAATTAGAGTGGAGAATAAAAAAGCCTGGATTTGTAATCCAGGCTAACTATATAGTTTCAAGACTGTTACTTTATAATTTCCGCAAAATCTTCAATATTTTCATCAACATATTGAGCAATTATGGAAATCTCTTCCTCTTCGATATAGAAGTATTTCTCTTCCAGTTCGTCAAACTGCTCAAAGTCGACATACATAGCGGTGAACTCTTCATCGGTTGTTTCACGCTCTAACTCTTCGCGATGTAAATCGAAAATTTCTTTAGCTTTATACAATATCTTCGATAATCCTTTTGCACCCATTTGTCTTAATGCTTTTGCTACCGGATTGTCAAAAATATAGCCACCATATCCGTTTTGAATAAGTTGTACAAATCCGCCCTGATTTACCTCTTCCGTAAAAAACCTGAGAGCCAATAATGTATGCTGATAACCGTTTAACTTATCTATATTTTCGGCTGTTACAGTTCCTCCGATTGCTTCCAAATAGGCATCGGTAAATACTTTTAAGAAGCTATCCATACCATTTTCGGCAGCCTCAATAATCTTACTTTCTACGATTTGTATCTTATTATTCAACATAATTAAATGCTTAAAATCAATATTCAAACCTTAACATAAATCTTTTTTCGACGTAGCCTGCAAAGTATTTTGCATTAGTGCCACTATAGTCATAGGTCCTACTCCGCCCGGTACAGGTGTTATACAAGATGTTTTAGGAGCTACTTCGTCAAAAGCCACATCGCCAACAAGTCTGTAACCCGATTTAGTAGTTTCATCTTTTACGCGTGTAGTACCAACATCGATAACTACAGCTCCCTCTTTTACCATATCGGCTTTCACAAACTTAGGTATTCCAAGTGCGGAAACAATAATATCGGCTTGTAAACAAATCTCTTTAATATTTGGAGTATGACTATGGCACACTGTTACAGTGCTATTTCCGGGATAATTTTTCTGCAAAAGAAGCTGTGCTACAGGTTTTCCTACAATATTACTTCTACCTAAAACAACGCAATGCTTGCCTTCTGTCTCGATATTGTAGCGGCGCATAAGCTCAATAATACCTGCCGCTGTTGCGGGTAACAATCCGGGCATTCCCAGCGACATGCGTCCAACGTTTGCAGGATGAAAACCGTCCACATCTTTGCCGCAACTAACAGCCTCAATTATTTTATGCTCCGATATATGCTTTGGCAGTGGCAACTGAACTATAAGACCATCAATATCATCATCTTCATTAACTTTTTTGATGCATGCCAATAATTCTTCCTCCGTTACATCTCCTTCAAATCTGAAAAGAGATGATTTAAAACCTACCTCTTCACACGATTTTACTTTATTTGCCATATAAGCTTCACTTCCACCGTCGTGTCCAACCAATATCGCGGCTAAGTGCGGTACTTTTAGGCCATTTGCTTTTCTTTTTGCAACTTCAGCCGTAATTTCCTCTTTTATCTGTTTAGAAATTGACTTTCCGTCTATTAATTTCATAATTGTTTTTAATTTTTAATATTTTGATTTTTTTAAAATGTTATTGAGAAAAAGATTAACCCGATTAACGTCTGCGTTTACCTCTTCCTCTTAATGCTGCTTTTGCGCCACCTGTGGTCATCATACGCATCATTTTTCTTGTTTCATCAAACTGTTTAATAAGTTTGTTTACCTCTTGAACATTAGTTCCGCTACCTTTAGCTATACGTGCTCTTCTGCTGCCGTTCAGAATTTCAGGATTAGTGCGCTCTTCCGGCGTCATAGAGTATATAATAGCCTCGATACTTTTGAATGCATCATCATCAATATCAAGGTCTTTTATCTGTTTTCCAACACCGGGAATCATTGATGCAAGGTCTTTCAGATTACCCATTTTCTTAATCTGCTGAATTTGAGCGATAAAATCGTTAAAGTCAAATTGATTTTTGGCAATTTTCTTCTGTAATTTGCGTGCTTCTTCTTCGTCGTAATGCTCTTGCGCTTTTTCTACAAGCGAAACGAGATCACCCATACCTAGAATTCGGTCAGCCATACGTTCTGGGTGGAATACATCAATTGCATCCAGTTTTTCTCCGGTACCAACAAATTTAATCGGCTTAGATACTACCGAACGAATAGATAGAGCCGCACCACCTCGGGTGTCACCATCTAATTTTGTAAGAACTACGCCGTTGAAGTCGAGTCTATCGTTAAACTCTTTTGCAGTATTCACAGCATCCTGTCCGGTCATGGCATCAACAACGAACAAAATCTCTTGTGGATTTACAGCATTTTTTATTGCTGTAATTTCGTTCATCATCTCTTCGTCGATAGCCAAACGACCTGCGGTGTCAATAATAACCAAATCTTTGCCGTACTCTTTGGCATGTTTGATAGCATTTTGAGCTATTTTAACCGGATTCTTATTATCCTCTTCGGAATAAACCGACACACCAATCTGTTCACCAAGAATTTTTAGCTGCTCGATAGCTGCCGGACGATAAACGTCGCACGCAACAAGCATTGGGTTTTTACCTCGTTTAGATTTAAGCATGTTTGCCAATTTGCCCGAAAAAGTTGTCTTTCCCGAACCTTGCAAACCCGACATCAATATTACGGCAGGCGAACCTTTAATATTTATATCTTCGGCTGTTCCACCCATAAGAGCAGCCAATTCATCGTGAACAATCTTCACCATTAACTGCTCAGGTTTTACGGCAGTAAGTACATCTTGTCCTAAGGCTTTCTCCTTTACGTTTTCCGTAAACTCTTTAGCTGTCTTATAGTTAACGTCAGCATCAAGCAATGCTCTTCGAACCTCTTTTAATGTTTCGGCAACATTGATTTCGGTGATTTTACCTTCACCTTTTAATATTTTGAATGATCTTTCTAATCTCTCTGTTAAATTTTGGAACATAGTTTTATATCAATTTGTTATAATGTTGCAAAGATAATGAATTTTGAGCAAAGGAATATCTAATTAGATACATTAAACATGGAATTTAAAAATAATTTTTGACGAATTAACTTTGGTTTATATAACAACAAAGTTTGTCGCATTTTGTTTTTTCCTTCGAATCTATTTGCTTATTAACATTTTTTACTTATATTTGCATTGAATAACATGAAACAACTAAAAAACACTGTAACTATGAAAATTAAAGATTTAATGCTTTTGCTAATACTTGTAGCACTCTTTTCTTGTGAAGGCGAAATGATTGATAAGAGTTTAGGCTCAAGACCTGCAAATATCAATGCTATCATTACAAATACAAGCAACAACAGAATGACTGGTGACGCCTGGGAAAATGGTGACTCCATCGGGATGTATATGAAAAAGGAGAATATTGACTTAAATGTTGGAGTTTTAGCAGATAATATTAAGTATGTAACCAACGGAAGCTCTACTTTTTCTGCAGCTAATCCTAACGAAGAGATACTCTTCCCATTTAATGGCTCAAATGTAGATTTTATTGCCTATTTCCCTTACAATAAAAACATTGTAAACTTTACTTATCCTGTAGATGTGACCAATCAGAGTAATCAGAGCGCAATAGACCTTCTGTACTCTAATAATGCCATTGGTCTAAACTCCGCCAACCCAAATGTTAACTTAACATTCTCACATCAAATGGCTAAGATTATTCTTAATATCACACCCGAAAATCCCACAGCAGATTTAACTGATATAATAATAAAACTAACCAATGCATCACTGAAAGCTCCTTTCTCTCTATCTGACGGAAGTTTAGCTTCACCTACACAAATTGGAGATCTGTTTTTCAAAAAATCTGCCGACGGCAAATTTGCCGAAGCTATTTTAATACCAATGTCTAATCTGACTGGCAGAACTTTGGTTTTCACAATAGACAGCGACACTTATATATATGACTTGGGTTCGAATACCAATATTACATCGTTTGACAAAGGTACAAAATACACTTTCAATATAGTAATTAACCCATCGGGTGTACAAGCAACTATTAGCAGTAGCTCAATCGAAAGCTGGAATGAAGTTGCCGAAGAAGATGTGGCTATTACACCTGGCGAAGACCCGGGCAGCGTAACAGCAACAGGCGAATTTGACAACCCGTTTACTGTAACTGAAGCACCCATATTTTTAGGACAAAAAGATATGTGGGTTAAAGGATTTGTTGTTGGATACTATACAAGCACTTCATACACATCGTTTGTAAACAATGCTACCGACGTTACATCAACATCCAATATTGCTCTTGCACTAACACCAACTGAAACTGACCCTAAAAAGACTTTCCCGGTGCAACTGCCTGCGGGAGCAATTAGGGATGTGGTAAATCTTCAAGATAATCCACAAAACCTGGGTAAAGAGATCTTGCTCAGGGGCGATATCAGTAACTATTATGGATTGGTAGGATTAAAGAATACAGACAGAGCATTTATAGATGGAGTGGAATATCCATAGCGATTTTCTCGAATGAGTTTTTTGCAATGATTAAGACAGCAATTTTGTTTATTAGCAAAATTATTACTTACTTTGCAAGTTGAAATTTACAAAAAAGTAATATGGCAAGAATATTTATTTTATTCATTACGCTGATAATCAATATTTCAATATCTTTCACCTATTCGCAAACTACCGGAAAAGCGTCTTATTACGCGCAAAAATTTCATGGTAGAAAAACTTCGAGCGGTGAAGTATATCACAAGGATAGTTTAACGTGCGCACATCGCACCCTACCCTTCGGCACAAAATTGCAAGTAACCAATCCCAAAAACAACAAATCGATAGTTGTAACTGTAAACGATCGTGGTCCTCATCTGAAAAGCAGATTGATTGATCTATCTTATGCAGCAGCTAAAGAGTTGGAAATTATTCGTCAAGGGGTAGCTTCTGTTGAGATAATTCCTATAGACAAGATTCTTAAGTTTATTCCGCTTGAATTGCCTTTTAACAATATAAACAAGTTACTTCTATCTACAAAAACGGAAAAGGATGTTTACAACAATTTAAAAATAGAAGACATTAATAAAAAGGGAATATATGCTCCGTTAAGAAGTCCGAATACGTAATAAATCTGAGAAAACTTTATATTTACAACGGTGACTATTATTATTAACATAGTCACCGTTTTTTTTAACCAGACTGATAAGCCCGTACTTTTACTGTCAACATTTTAAACTAAAAAACGAAAAGCATTTCGTTCACACGAAATGCTTTCCTATTCAAAATAATAAACTGAGTAGAGTTTTCAAGTGCAAACTACACTTATATCCACAAATTTGAGATCTAGTAATTTTATTTCACAAACTCCACTACTGTTGGATTAATTCCAACTCCAGTTAGCGAATATTTCAGTTTGCCATCTTTATCGAAACAATACACATTTCCCGGAACAACATAATCTGTTTCCATCAAGAAAACATCACCCGAAACAGTATCAATCGAAATATTATGAATAATACCTAGTTCAGTACCGTCAGTAATAAAATTCTCTGAAATAACCTTATCGTTTTTACAATCATACACAATTAAAGTATATGGATTGCCATAGGAACCACTGATAATATATGCTTTATCGTCAGAGATAACAAATTTGTCGGGAGAAGGAATTTCGTTTAATATTTCAACTGTTCCCGAAGTAGCATTAATACGTTGGAATGAAGGCATAACATCAAAATAGTTTCCATGAGATGCTACATATACATTACCTTTACTATCACTACCGATATTAACCGGATTTATAGCAACTTCAATTTTAGATTCTTCCTTAAAAGTGGTAAGATTTACAACAGAAATAGTATTGTCATATCCGCTCAATCCTCCTGAGTTCGCAACGTATAATTTATCGTTTACTACACACATACCTTCCGGATCCATACCTACTGAAAGAGTTGCCTCAATTTCATATGTAGTTGTATCTATCTTAACAACTGTATCATCGTACGATGTAACATAAACTTTACCATTATGTCCTACTACCTTGCGTGGTTCTTTTGATGTATTATCATCATTTTTCATAGAGATTTGACGTAATGATTTCCCGGTTTTAGCATCAATTATTTCTAATGTGCTCGACACATTTACCACGATATATACCTTTGAGCCGTAAAGCAACATATCATTAGCTGTATCGCCCAAACCTCTTTGATTAACTGTATTGAAATAATCAGTATCCAAAGCCCCTGTTTCTAAATTGTAATGAGCAAGCTTACTGTTATTTCCGCCCCAAGAGCCTTCACTCAAAATTAAAAGCGCGGAAGTTTCATCTGCTATTGGATCATCAGGATCAATAGGATCTTTTTCACAAGCTGTAAAAAATAGGGCTGCCAGAGCCATTAAATAGATAAAAAATTTGTTCATTTTCATAATTATTACTCTTTATAAATTAAAAATTCATTGATATATTCGCCCTGAAAGAGCGTCCCGGCATGGGATAGTTTCTTACTATTTCATAATTTTTATTGGTCAAATTTATCACTTCAACGCTTAAATTTATCTTACCCATTCTCGTATCGAAGTTTTTTGCCATTGACATACTATGGTCTGCGTACCCACTCATTCTAAACTCCTTACCATTATATGGGTTTGAGTAGCGCTCGCCGGAATATACTAGCGCATAAGCCAAATTAAACCATTTAGTTTCCAACGCTGCTCTCGCAGAGCCTGAATGACGTGGCGTGTATGGCAACTGATTTTTATAAGTTATCTTATTCGGATCGGTAACATCTACAGCATTTTGAAATGTGTACGTGCTTCCTACCAATAAATTAGTTCTGTTATTTATACGTACAACTCCCTCTGTAGAAAAATCCAAACCCGTTATTTGAACTTTATCAGTGTTGGTCATTGTCCACACATGCAGGTTTCCAGATGGATAAGCCACTATTTTATTATTTACCCGATTGTAATATCCGTCTACCGCAAAAGTTAGCAAAGGCATCACGTTTCCTATTGAAGTGGCATAAGTTACTCCCAAATTGAATTGGTCAGCACTTTCGGGAAGCAAATCACGTTTCCCCATGGAAGGATAATACAAATCGTTAAAAGTGGGCAATCGGAAACTGTTTTTATAGAAAGCTCTAACTCTTAAATCGATATTTGACAACGGTTTTACCGAAATGCTAGCGTAAGGCGAAAACTTTGATTGATTATCGGCAGGTTCTCCGCTTAGCACCGATTCAAAAGTTTGAATGTAAAGCAAGCTTGCTGATGCCAACACACATTCACTCACCCATTTGGCAGCCAAAGCCGATTGCGATGTAAGTCGTGTTGGCGTGGCAAAGTTTGTTCTTTTATCTGCAAACATTATACCATGCGACAAATCGGTTGAAAGCGAAAACGAAAGATTTTCAAAAGCTCTATATTGTGCCGATACCGATCCGTAACTCTCATTTTGGCGAAAAATGTCCTCCCATTCTCCGGTTGAACCCAAATAGGTCGGATCTAAATATCGCAAATATCCTCTATTGTGTTTCGCATTTATTTGTATCGCCCAACGCCAGGAGAAAGCGTGTTCGAAGCGACCTTGTGTGAAAAATGTTCTATCCCACAAACGTTGTTTTGAAAAATTTTCGGTATTATAAAATATGGTAGCACCCGGCAAACCTCGTTCCGATTGATAGTAATATAAACGTAAATTTCCTTTACTTTTTTCCGAAAGTTTCGCAAAAAGTGCAGCTTCCAAACGCAGATTTTGGACATCGGTATTCTCTCGCTGCTCAACCGATGAACTGTCAACTCCGGCAACACCATAATGCAACACATAAGGATAGCTACCATTTGCCGACATCCACTCGCCACTCGTCGAAAGTGAAACATTTTCTGATAATTTTGTATTAATAGTAAGAGCCGGATTAAAGAGTGCAAAGGAGCCTCCTTTTACAGATACCTTTCCATTAATTTTTTCTGATTTATTAAAAGTTGGTGCTATACTTGTGATATTCAGAGATGAAGCAGAAGCAAAAGCAGCGGCAGGCTTAAATATCTGGTCGTCCTGACCGCTAACTAACGATATATTGCTGACATTGTCGAGCGAAAAACGCCCTATATCTATCTGTCCTGTTTGCACATCGCTTACTGCAATACCATCGTAGTTTACTGCCGTATGAGAAGCGCCCAAACTGCGTACAGATACGGTTTTCAACCCACCAATACCACCATAATCTCTAACAGTTACACCCGAAAAGTGCTTTACGGCATCGGAAAGTTGAAGTACGTTTAAGTTTTTGATTGTTTTTTCGGTTAAAAGTTGAAGTGGCGCAGTAGAGCGAGCTTCTCTATTCCAATATTTCTCAGTAACAACCACCTCCTCCAGCTTGATACTATCAGATACGCTTTGTGCTGACAACAAACCAAAAGATGCTGCCACTATGAAAAGTAATGATAAAAAGAATTGTTTACAATTAAATACGTTCATCTATTACCGAATATTTTTTCGGCAAAGCATTTTGAAAATGAAGCACGTTCTAAAAAAATGATTGTTTCGCGTGTCGTTTTCAAGCTCTATTCCCCGAAAGCTATGTAACTAATTTTGAAATATTGGCAGGTCTTCTGACTTACTCCTCGTGTCGAACGCCTTCCCATATCTAAAACGATACAGTGGCTAAGGTTTTTGTTCGCACATAAGCGGAGCTTACAGCAGCGGGTCTGTTCAGGACTTTCACCTGATTCCCTTTTCATTACTTGTTCCGAAGCCGAGATGGAACTTGTAACACCAAAATTTCAGACTGCAAAGATAGTGAAAAATAAAATAAACACATAAAATATATTGTGATTTTTATTTTTTAGACCAATATGTGACAATCTATAAAAGAAAAAGAGACTAAAAAAAGAGTGCCTCAAAAATTAAAACAACTTCCAAGACACTCTTCTATTCTGTTTTCGGAACATACTTATCGTTTATCGAGTACTCCGAATTTCTCCCACTCCTCTTGTGGAAAATTTTGTTTGATTATACGTTTTGTATCGGCAAAATCATCGCGCAACTCTTTGTGTTGTTGGTTCGCAACTCTTATCTCTTTTGAAACCTCCTCACGAAGCACCTCTACCTTTTCGTTTTGTACGGCAAGAGTTTTGCTTATTGCCTCCATTTTGTCTATTAGTTCGGTATTTATACCTTTATCGGTTACCAAATGCAGGTTTTTTCTTAAACCGCTAATCAATAATTGAGTTTTCTCAATTTGATCTGAAATTGTCTTTGACATATTGTTCTGTTTTTTTGATTAAGAATGTTTATTCGGCAACTCTATAATACCGAATTTCTCAAGCAAATATAAGAAAAATAAGTTTTTAAATCAAGGCTATAATCCAGATACGAGCATAGACAATACGACGCATAACAAACTGCAAATAAGGATAATACAGATTAGTTAAAGATTCCTAATCTTGCAAAAAACAGATGTTTTACATCCTAAAAAAACAACAATATTATCTACTCCTCTTCTTTTGGGAAAAGCTCCCAATTCTCATCCTCAATACGTGCGTTTTTCATAATTTCTTTCAACTTTTCCGCTTTTTCGGGATAGAGCAAAATCAAATTGTGATTTTCCGCCGGGTCGGATGCAAGATTGTACAACTCCCAATTGGGTCTGTTGCGAATACTTTGATGCAAGAGTTTCCAATCACCTTTTATTACCGCTTGTCGTCCACCCATCTCCAGAAATTCGAAATAGAAATAATCGTGTTCTTTTTGACCTTCCGTATCAAGAAAAGTGGGCAACATACTTATGCCATCAATATTTTTCGGATTTTCAACTTCCAACAGTTCTGCGAAAGTTGGTATATAGTCCCAAAATGCAAAAGGTTGGTCGCTCTCTGTACCTTCGGGAACATTTCCTTGCCACGAAACAATAGTCGGCACACGAATTCCGCCTTCGTACAAATCGCGTTTATATCCTCGATAAATACCATTGCTATTGAAAAAATCGGGATCGCCGCCACCCTCTTGATGCGGACCGTTATCGCTCGTAAAAATAATAAGTGTATTCTCGTAAACTCCTGCCTCTCTCAGTTTTTCGATAATCTGTCCGACGTAAATATCAATACGGGTTACCATTGATGCATGTGTAGCACGCGGATACTCCTGCGACATATATCCTCCTTTTCGGAAATAGGGTCCCGAATCTGTTCCTTGATATGGTATTTCGGGAAATTTACCTCTAAAATATTGAATAATGGAATCTTCAGGAACCACCAATTCAGCATGTGGCAATACCATCGGAACATATAAGAAAAAAGGATTATCTTTCTGCTTTTCGATAAATTCCAACGTCTTTTCCTGAATCAACCCTTGCGAATATGTTCCAAATTGTCCGTTTTCATTATCGGGAAACTCTACTTTAGTTTGATTGTGCCACAAATGGCTCGGATAGTAATTGTGCGCCAACATTTGGCAGTTGAAACCAAAAAATTCATCCACACCCTGATTGTTCGGGTCGCCAGATGAGCCTGGTTGTCCCAACCCCCACTTTCCAAAAACTCCGGTTACATATCCGGCATTTTTAAACAGATGGAAAATTGTGAAAGTTGAATCGGGAAGCGGAAACTGACCTTCTGGTTGCATCTCTTTATTCCCACGAATTGGCGTGTGTCCCGTATGCAATCCGGTCAACAAACTTGCACGCGAAGGTGCGCTAACGGTCGTTCCGGAATATGAACGGGTAAAACGCGTACCGTTCAATGCCAGATTATCGATATTGGGTGTCAGAAACTTCTCCTGCCCATAACAACTCAAATCGCCATAGCCCAAATCATCGGCAAGAATAAAAACCACATTGGGTTTCTGTTGCGCATTCAACGATGTTAAAGTCGCCAGCGACAGTGTGGTTGTGATGAGTTTATGTTTCATATCGTTATCAATATTATTTTTCATTGTTGAATGACTAAATAATTGTCCGTAGGACAAATCCTTGAATAACCCCCAGATTTATCTGGGGATTAGGAAAAATAACTTAACGAAACTCCGTAAGAGTTGCCCATATCGGAGACAGGGAAACACTTACAGTGTTTATACCGTTCTTTTATTGTATTCCCCCAATTAAAATTGGGGGTTATGTGCAGAAAACTTCTATGAACTATTTCACCAAGCCAAACGAGCAGAGGACAAGTTTACTTGGATTATGCCGTGGCGAGAAATAGTCTATTTTTAATGAAGTTCAAAAAGCAAACTTGTAAGTTATCTAAACACTTCAAATGCCTTCTTATAAACAATTAGTATTGAAACAAAATATTTTAGGCAGTCAATAATGATTATTTTACACAAAGATAGGAATTATTGATTACACACAAATCAGCTATTTCGGATTTCCCGCCTTTATCCACTCCATAACGTTTGCCGGAGCACGTTCAGCCAACAACTCTTGCTTCATAAAATCCATATATGGCGCAACGTGTTGAAAAAATGCGTAATAGCCTTCGCACAGATAGTTTAACCCTCTGTTGCCGTACTTGTCTTTTGCAAACCGATTTTTCGGACATTCACCATAACAAGCAAAAAGCATATCACACTCGCGACACTGTTGCGGTAACGTATCAAATTTATCACTTCCGAACTTCAATTGCCTGTCGGAATACATCATCGAGACAAGCGGTTTAGAATAGATATTTCCCAATCGATAATCGGGAAACACAAAGTGGTCGCAAGAATAGACATCGCCGTTAAATTCCATAACTCCGGCATGTCCGCAAGTTTTCGCCATTGTGCAAACACCGGGCTTTTCACCCACCCAATTAGCAAGTGTTGCATCAAAAAGCTGTACAAATATTTCTCCGACATCCTCTTTTACCCATTCATCGAAAACGGCACACAAAAACTCGCCCCATTTCTTTGGATTTACACTGAAAGATGCGATTTCTATTTCTTCTTCTTTGTTTTCAACGGTGGCTAATTTTAGTTTCGGCTCATTTTTTCTAATCCGCTCCACGATAGGCGTAAATTGAATAAACTGGCAACCTATCTCTTTGAAAAATCGATAAAACTCTAACGGATAATCTACATTGTAATCGTTTACAACTGCCATGCAATTGAAATCGACATCGTGTTTTTTCAATAGCTCAATTCCTCGCATAACTTTGGTAAAAGAAGGTCGATTCATTTTGTCGCGACGATACTCATCGTGAAACTCTTGCGGACCGTCAATAGAAATTCCTACCAGAAAATTGTTCTCTTTGAAAAATCGGCACCATCCGTCTGTAAGCAAAATACCATTGGTCTGTATGGAATTGTCGATTTGTCTGCCTTGCGCGTATCTTTTCTGCAACTCAATCGCTTTTCTATAAAACGATAGCGGACGTATCAACGTTTCGCCACCGTGCCAGGTAAACATCACTTGCGGCATGGTTTGCGATTCGATATACTCTTTCACAAACCGCTCTAACAACTCCTCGCTCATCACATGGTTCCTGTTTTCCGCATACAGATTCGCTTTTTCGAGATAGTAGCAATAGTCGCAAGCGAGATTACACAACGAACCGACAGGTTTGAGCATCACGTACAAAGGTTTTGCAAAAGGTGCGAAAGTTGACATAGAAACGTGTAATAAAAAATAATTATCTAATCGCTCTGTTCAAAAACGCATTGAACGGATATTGCACTTCGAACATCTCCATCAAACGTTCAACCACGTTTTCTTGCATAAAAAATTCGTTATCCAACGCTCGATAAGTGATAAAGTGCTTGTTTTTAATCAGTTCAATCTCTTTAAACTCTTTTGAATATCCTCGTGGCGGATTTTTCAGCCTGTCTTCATCCGATAGTTCAAACATCTCTTTAAACTGTTTATTATCGAGAATTGCACGAATTTCGTCGGGATGATGAAAGATATAATTTCGGATAGATTCGAGCGTAAATTTATCGGGTGAATGAACTCCGCCTGCAATAAACGACTCATCGGGTTGCAGATGAATATAGTATCCTGCAAAGCGAGTTTTCCGTCCGCCGTTGGCAATAAACGCACTCATATGTCTTTTATACGGTGCTTTATCGGGCGAAAAACGAATATCGCGATAAATACGAAATATACATTCCGAAGCGGTTACCGTGCCGATACTCTCGTCGAGTTCAACAAGCGGCGGAATTAGCGCATTGACAAATGTTTCAAGTGTTGCACGTGCCTTTTCGTATTCATGCTTGTTTTCGTTAAACCAGTTACGTTCGTTATAAATTTGCAAATGTGCAAGAAAGTTGAATATCTGTTTAAAGTCCATTTGATTCACGTTTTAAAAATAAAATATAACAGACAGCAAATTGTCAACCTACTCCCCAAACGTATCCCCCTGTTTAAAATCTCCCGTCAAGAATCCTTTTTTGTACCAATAAGTTCTTTGTGCCGATGTGCCGTGAGTAAATGAGTCAGGTACGGTATATCCTTGTGCCTTTTTCTGTAGCGTATCGTCACCTATTGCCGTAGTAGCACTAATAGCCGATTCCAAATCGCCATCTTCTATTTGAATAGTACGCATGCGATGCGCCTGATTTGCCCAAAGTCCGGCAAAAAAGTCAGCTTGCAACTCCATTTTCACGTTAAGTTTATTGAATTCCGCTTCCGGCAGGCGACCACGATATTGATTTACCTGGTCGAGAATTCCAAGCAATTTTTGAACGTGATGCCCCACTTCATGAGCAGTAACATAAGCAATTGCCATCTCTCCTTCGGCACCATATTCTCTTACCAACTGGTGAAAGAAATTCAAATCGATATAGACTTTCTCATCTGCAGAACAGTAAAACGGACCTACCGATGCAGTTGCATGACCACAACCCGATGTTGTAGCATCTGTAAACGTTACCAATGTCGGTTTGCGATAAGTTTGGTTCAGCTCTTCTCTAAAAATCTTTTCCCAAACATCGTTGGCGCTATTGAAAACACCGAGTGTAAACACTTTTAGGTCTTCGTTTTCGTTTACTCTCGATTGGTCAACAACCTCTTCCGTAGAATCTCCACCCGACAATGCACCTGTCATTTGAAGTACCTGCAACGGATTTTGTCCCATCAAAAGAGCTATAAGAGCTATTACAATTGCACCTGCGCCTCCAACTGCAAGTCCTCGCTTTGCACCGCGACCACGACGGTCTTCATAATTTTTGGTACTATCGTTTCTATTTATCCACTTCATGTTTATATATTTTATTGTTTGTTACTGAACTTTTTTAATCAAGTCATTTATAATATCTTCATCGTAACCCATCTGCTTTGCCTTTTCGAAATCGGATTTGGCTGCAAAATTGTCGTATTGCGAAACACGAAGTCTTCCACGTAATACATAGAAAAACGGGTTATCTCTCTCGGCTCGTTCTACTACACTCAAATCTGATGCAGCTTTCGCAAATTGTCCCGAATTCATATAACACTCTGCACGATTGAGATAGTAAGCCGAATCCGACTCTTTTTCCGATGAAATTATCTCTGTATATACAGCCTCAGCTTTTAGCCATTCATCATCCAATTTATATAAAAGAGCTTTACTCAATTTAGTATAGATGTGATTTGACGAGAGTTTCTCTAGTCTGTTAAAGTCAATTTCTGCCGATTGCCTGTCGCCCTTTTGCAAAAACAGAACGCCACGTCTGTAGAGAGCTTCCACATCGTCAGAATCAATCTGCAACAGAGCGTTGTAATCTTCCAACGCATCATCAAATTGATTCATCTCTACCAAAAGTGATGCTCTGTTGTGCAGAACCGACGATCTGTTTTTTCCGCTATTTAATGCCGCCGACAAAGATATATATGCTTCGTTATACATCTTCAGCTGACGCTGAATAATTCCCTGATTTAAAAGCAAAACAGAATTATTTTCATTTGCGGGGTCGCTTGCCATAGCCCTGTTAAGGTAGATAGACGCACTATCGAGTTGATTGAGTTCGATATGGTGCATAGCTTTAGTTACCCATTTTTGATATTCTGTAGTTTGCGATTTTACCGACAAACAAACGATAATCATTAATGCAACAGATAAAACTTTAATACGAATCTTATAGTTCATGAAAAATCTATTTAAATGAATTAAATGCAAATTTATACTCTTTTTCGCACAAAAAAACAGAATAAATACTTATATTTTCAAAAAAATGAGTATCTTTGTATTCGAATCTAGAATCACTTATAGAAAACAATCTTCTGTTTTCGATGTAAATTTCAAACTGACTCTTCAGACCACACTGATTATCAATTCGATACACCCTTTTGATATTTTTTTTGAGCTGATGAGTTCGCAAAGTGATTTTCACTTCAGTTATCAATATGCTATTTCTTTCAGCTATTTCATAATTCTTTTTTCACTCGATCATTTTTTAATTAATAA
>CAYFUW010000028.1:20132-23198 GCA_964346495.1 uncultured Dysgonomonadaceae bacterium | reverse complement strand
ATATCAATCAATTCTCCTACGCTGTTTGCTCCTTCTAACTTAGCATTATCGAAAACCATAAAATAGCGATATTTATCTCCTGCTTTGCTTGCCCATAGCTTACCAAGACGGATTTTTCTCATACTATCGGAATTGTCTCTATCATCGCCTTTAGTTTCGATAATAACAATATTTCCATTTTTCATTTTCACAATAAAATCAGGATAATGATTGATAAAACCATTAATAAAAAATCCCTTACCACGCTCCAAATTTCTATGCCAAAAGACAACACTATCTAAATTGGCTATACTATCTATAACAGAACGTTCAAACCCATTCATCTCACCCTCTTCTACATACAAGTTTTTAGTTATGCCTTGATGTGTATTTTTAGGAGTAATGCGTTTTGGAAATTCAAATGATTCCTGACATACAACAGAGCCCTTATCTAATTGAATACGGAACTGTCTTTCAGCATAATCATCTGTTAATGAATTGATTTTGTTTTTAATCAAATTTGCATAGTGGTAATCGTTTTGAATGATTTCTGCAATTTTTTCGCTATCCAAATCCTTAATCGCTCGTTTTATAAAATCGATGATTTGTTGTTCTGGTATCTCGTCTATGCGCTTTACCTGACGGGCTAATGCAGCAGCCAATTGGTTAATCTTCCCTTCGGGAGACAAAGATGTAAAGTATTGTACAAAATTATTTTTTAGTCTATCAGGAACTTTTCTATACTCCGGCACATATTCATCTTTTCTACTTTCTACCAAATCAACAGCATACATATCGGTGGAAGTTTTACTGAAATCGATATTGTGGTCTTGTAAGCTTAAATCGAACCCTTCTAATAATTGGTTTTTTGTGAGTGGAATATATTCGCCTTCTGTTTCAAAAATGGAATTCGTATCAACTCTTTTACGAAAGGTAGGTAATTTAATTCCTTTTACCTCATTTTTGAAAATCTCCTTAATAGGATATGTTTTTATTTTATCCATAAGCTCGGTTGGTATTGGGTTTTCATCTTTTTTTGCTTCCTCTATTTTTTTCTCGTACTCGCTGTTTGTTGCTTGTGCTAATTGTATAACCTTGTTTATGGTCTCTTTACTCTGTTCAGAATCAGATAGAAGCTTTATGTTTTCTACATCAATTTCCGTCTCACTGTCATCAGACTGAGTGGCTAGTGGTTCAGATAGTTGAGAGGGCTGAGAGAATAAATCGGTCAGACTTTTAGGCTCCTTTTCTTCTGCTTTATCTGAAAGTTGTTCTTCCGGCGCACGATAATCTTTCGAACTAAATCCTGCTTTATTCAAGCCAAGAATAATTTTATCTAATGTTTTAAGAAACTCATTGGACGATGTGAATACATAAGAGTAATTCAATAACTCCTCATCGTGTTTAGTAGTGTAAGGTTGTCGCAATATACGCCCTAAAATTTGCTCCACATCAACACTTGAAGATTTGTTTGCCAATGTTGCCAAAATGTATGCAAACGGACAATCCCAACCCTCTTTCAGTGCATTTATAGTTATTATGTATCGCACCTCGCATTCACGAGACATTAAATCTTCGTTTTTAAGTTCATCTTTGTTGGCGGTTTTTATCCGTATTTGATTTTCGGGAATGCCGATTTCGATAAGTTGCTCTTTTATTTTGTCGAACGTTATATTATCGTCATTGGTTTTTGGTTCTGCTTGAAACAGCACAATGGGACGAATATATTTTCCTCCATTCTGTTCATTAATTAGCGCTTTCTCCTCCAATGTTTTTTGTAACTGAATGGCACTTGTAATAACCTCATTGGCACTTTGATGATTATAAACAATTACAGGCAGTTTCACCATATTATCTGCTTTCAGCTTCAATGCATCCACAAAACTGATAATATTGCTTTTTTCTCTTGGTGTTGCTGTTAAGTCTAAAATAAAACTTGGATTCAGACTATTGAGCATTTCGATGCGTAAATTTGCTTCAAAATTGTGGCTTTCATCAATGATAACAACCGGATTCAGTTGTGCAATCACCTGTATTAAAGCAGTTTCGTCTGCTCCCTCAATCATTTTGTCGGGATAGGTATATGTTTCGGGGAATTGAGCAAGATTTTCATTTTCCCGATACACAAGTCGCCCGGCTTTGTTGTTGGAAGCGAAAGATTGAACACTTAACACCAAAATACTTAACTGCTCTTGCACCTCTACAGGATTAAAACCTTGACCGAAAAGCAAACTCTCTTTATCCAAAACCCTTACTGCATTGCCAAAAAGCGAATCTATTTTTTGCCTGTACGGATGATTTGGGTCACTCAGGTTTTTATAGGTTTGTTGTAAAATGGTATCCGATGGAACAAACCATGCTACAACCTTAGGTTTTTCGGGTGGATAACTATCAAAAATAGGTTTCAGTGCATTGCAAGCAATAAATGTTTTTCCTCCTGCCGTAGGAACTTTCGTGGTTACACGCGGAACTCCTACGATAGAGTTGTCATAAGGTTTTAGGTAGCTATCTTCGATATTGTGAAAAGAGACACCTCTGTTTTCCCAAAACTTGGTAAACGCATCACTTACGTGTCTCGTCTCCTCTAAAAATCGGATGTATTCCGACAGATCGTTTATAACTTCTTGCTGATATTGTTTGAGTTCCATTTGTTTAAAATCTTCTGATGTCTCTTGGTATTTTCTTGAAAATGATGTTATTTGCCAACATATATTCCTTGTCGAGTAAACAACGGTCGGCATAAATTAGATACTGCTCTGCCTTTTCTGTTACGACATTGAGCGTTTCGATACTTAGTGTAGTGAGTTTATCTTTCTCGTAGTAGAAGTAGTAACCTGTATCGTTATATGTATCAAGCAGATATTTATGTTCGGGAGTCCGCTCTCTATCCAAATACTGTTTTGTTTCTGAAAAATAGATATACTCTCTTATTTTTTCCTCTTCCACCTCTTCATTCAGGTTTTTATCTTCTTTGAAAAGTGGTTTTCCCAATTCGTAATAATCGAAACTTCCGCCTGTGCCTTCTGTTTCGTTTTTTCCTGTTCCGTAACCTTGCATAACCCGTTTTACCCGTTCGGCTGTAATACT
>CAYFUW010000028.1:0-20032 GCA_964346495.1 uncultured Dysgonomonadaceae bacterium | reverse complement strand
TCGTGTCGGCTTAGGTCTTCGCCTTGTTTGCCCACAACTTCGCCCAACCATTTTTTTATTTTCGGGTGATTTACATTATCATTGTAAACCCATTTTTCGTTTCCTGTATTGTATGGTGGGTCTATATAGATGCACTTTATACGTCCTTCGTATTGTGGCAACAGAGATTTCAGAGCTTCTAAATTATCACCATGAATAATTTTGTTTCCCGTGCCTGTCTCATGGTTTTGTTTTCCACTTTTGGCATCGAAACCATATTTGTGTTCAAGTACTTTAAAGGGTACATCTTGATGATGATTTATTACTTTTTCTTTTCCTATCCAATGAAGTGTGGGCATTGCAATTCTTTGTTTTTTATTTTTCTCAAAAATACAAAAAATAATTATTAGAGTGTGTATAGAAACAAAGAAAGGTGTTTTATCAACACAAATTCCCAAAAAATCACTATTTTTGTTTAATGGTTATTGCACAGCAACCAACGGCTAAAAGTCCGTTTGTTGCATTTACTTTTTGAAATTACACATATGCCTGAACAATCATTCTCTCTATCGGAACTCAATGCGCAAGTGCGTGATGCTATTCGCGACCACTTGCCCGACACCTATTGGCTGCGTGCCGAAACAAGCGATGTGCGCCGCAATCAGAACGGACACTGCTATTTGGAATTTATCGAAAAGGATGCCAAAGGACAAAATATTGTGGCAAGAGCACGAGGAACGATTTGGAACAACGTATTTACCATGCTTTCGGCATATTTCGAAACAGAAACAGGACAAACATTCACTTCAGGATTAAGCGTTTTGGTGCGTGTATCGGTTGAGTTTCACGAACTGTACGGATATTCGCTTTCGGTAGTCGATATAGACCCGTCATATACCATTGGCGAAATCGCGAGAAACAGGCAACTAATTATAAAGCAACTTGAGGAGGATGGTGTTTTGACACTCAACAAAGAGTTGGTTTTGCCAAAACTTGCCAATCGCATTGCCGTTATTTCATCGCCAACAGCAGCAGGATATGAGGATTTTTGTGACCAACTCGCCAATAATTCCAATCAATTTGTATTTTACACAAAACTCTTTCCGGCAATTATGCAAGGCGAGCGCACCGAAATTTCGATTATCTCAGCCTTGGAAAAGATATATCAATACAAACACAACTTTGATGCTGTCGCCATCATCAGAGGCGGCGGCTCAACATCAGACTTGAGCAGTTTCGACTCTTACGCATTGGCCGCCAATTGTGCACAATTTCCGTTGCCAATAATCAGTGGTATTGGTCACGAACGCGATGTTACGGTTATCGATGTTGTGGCACACACTCGTGCAAAAACACCAACTGCCGTTGCCGAATTTTTTATTTCGCACACAGCGGAAACGTACAATCGATTGCTCCTTTTACAACAAGATTTAATAGAAAAGAGCAACTATATTTTGGAGATGGAGCGAATAAAACTGAAAGAGCTGATGCAGCAGACAGCACACAACTCTACTTTTTACATTCACAACGAACAATCCATCTTACAGCATCTTTCTGTTCTGTTGCAACACAATACATCCAAATTACTGCAAAACGAAACTCACTTTTTAGATACCAAAGAGCAGTACATACAAGTAATATCGCCACAAAACATATTGAAACGTGGTTATACTCTAACTCTAAAAAACGGCAAAACCGTAAAATCGGCTGAGGAACTATCCGATAGTGATATTATAGAAACAATGTTTGCAGATGGAAAAGTGAAATCGAAAGTTCAATATAATCAATGATGTATTAGTAATCATAGCTGTCCGATAAACATTTTCATATTACTCTGAAATGATTTATTGTAAACGATTTCAGTAATTCTTTGAAATAAGTGGCTTGGAAAGCCAAACTTTCATAACCGTATGCAAGCGGAGCGTAGCTTACGGTATAAATATGCCCCCAACCCTTCAACCCGAAGTGGTTGGACTTTTATAAAGTACTGCCTGTGCCGATGAATATCGGTGCCTTTCAGGCAGGGTTCTAGTGTCGATTGTCTCACCGCAAGCTGCTCCACGCTACCGCACGATTCTATCGTGTGGTATTATTTATCACGCGAAAGGATTCGCGCGATAGCGAGGTTATGAAAATCTCGCCTTTCAGGCGATGAGATATTTTTTATCGGACAGCAATGATTAGTTATGTGTAATAAAACATTTAATTGATTTTAATTCAATTACCACTACTTTTAAGTAGTGGATTAACGAACTGCAAAGCAAAAGGCTTTAGCCAAAATTTATCTAAGCTTGGCTAAAGCCTGTTGAATTTATTATCATTCACCCACACCCTAAAGCGGTGTGACAATTGATTATGGTGTTGAACTGATAATCAAATAATTAATTTACCGGCTTTTTATTGTCGTCAGTTTTCTCGTTTCTCACATCCACACCAAATCTGGGAGCTTCATAATCTTTAGGGACACGATGAGATTGAATAGTAATGTAGTTTCCATCGCGATGTGCCATATATTGTGGTGATAGAAGTTCTATTCCATTCTCACTACAAACATCTTGAATATGTCCGTGAAGTTGAGAAAATACAATTACCTGATGTTTGGCATCATTCACGTAAGCGTGTATTTTATACGAAACATAAAAATCGTTCAGTTCTGTTTGAAGGACAAAGGGCTCCGGTTTTCGTAAAACTTCCTTACAACGCAAAGCAGCTTCAATTAACATCTCATGAACCTTTTGCCAAGGCACTTCGTACCCAAAAGTAGCTATGGTATGAATTATTAATCCCGGATCTTTTGCAAATCTGCTGTAATTTATAGTATTTCCGGTTAATATAGCAGAGTTGGGAATAGTTATCTCCTCATTAGTAACTGTTTTTAAGCGAGTTACCAATACTGTTTTCTCTATAACGTCGCCCGAAATATCGTTAATTTTAATTCTGTCACCTATAACAAACGGACGCATATATGTTATCACCAAACCTGCCACCATATTGGCTATTGCCGATGATGATCCTAAAGATATCAACAACCCTAAGAACACTGAAACACCCTGAAATACAGGAGAATCAGAGCCGGGCAAGTAAGGAAATATCATAATAAATGCAAATGCATATAACAGCACACGAATAATAGAAAATGTAGGCAATGCCCAATCCTGATGAAATCCATTAATTTTGAGTTTACCTGATTCTATTTCTCTAAAGAAATAGTGAATAAGACGAATCAAATACTTGAAAACAAAGTATATTATCAGAATTGTAAATAAATTTGGCATATAATGCCATATAGATGTAAACATTTTCCTTATTGGCTTCAATATCATTCCAAAGAGCATATCCGCCCAGCCTCTTGTAAATGGGAAAATGCTGAATATTATTGGAATAACAATTATAAGCATTATTATAATTGTCGCCCAACGTAATAAATTAAATAAACTATTTATAATTCTTACTTCCTGTTCGGTAGAAACAAATGTATAATCACGATATTTCAAATTTTTGAACCACTGCTTTTTATTTTCTTGAGTATATTTTGTCAAAAATCTGAATAGCTTGTTCACACCTATTATCATCAATACCAAAATAACTAATGTAAGGGCAGTCCATCCTATTCTAAGAAGTAAACGCCCCAAGCTATTCTCAGTACGAGCATTTTTAATGGATTGTTGTATTCTTTGCATGTAATCTTGTGCAAGTTCATCTATAGTCGTATCATTCCATATTGCATCAGTTTCGGTTACACTCATCAAAATTTTATCCTGATACATTATATCACGATAATTATCTGTATTAGCAATATATAGTGAATCGGGATTCATAAAATCGTCATCATACAATATCTCTATACGTTCACTTAAATTTTTCGCTCTTTCTCTTGGTGTAAACGAACCTAAACGTGCATATAGTGAAAAAATAGTGTCATTTAGCACACCAATTACAGGATATGCGGTTGCTACGCTACGCAGAGAGTCAACTCTTGCTTTTTTGCGGGCAATTCTATCTATCTCTCTCTGATGAATGGCATCAAGTTGTTTTTGGATTTCCTCTTTTCTAAGGTTGTCTGTTGTTTTAAGTGAAGCCAGCTGCTCCTCAAGTTTCGCTTGTCTTATTGAATCCAATCTGCGGATAGAGTCTACTTCCAGCAGACGACTTTTATAGTCTTCAAGCAATGATCTGTTTATAGAGTCGTTCTCGTGTGCCAGGCTATCAGATGTGTTATTCGGAACTTCTTGTTGAGCCATTAAACAAGAAAAACCCGAAAATAAAACAACTATAATAAGGGATAAGATGCGTTTATTGTAGTTCATATATTTACTGTTTTTTGAAAAATAAAAAGCAAAGATATAAAACAAAACGTATTGCAATAATAATAATAAATCGGAAGAAATTGTGATTTCTAACCCGTTTTTTACTATTTTTGTGAATAGGAAAAAATACAAAAGCATGGAAGATAAGACCTATTCAGAAGCAAAATCGGAACTAAAACAGATTGTTGAGAGTATCGAAAATAATGAGTTAGATATTGATGCACTTACAGAAAAAGTAAAGCGCGCATCAGAGCTAATAGCCTTTTGCAAAAGCAAACTCACCAAAACAGACGAAGAGTTACAGAAAATCTTGAACGATATTTCTTTATAATATTTAATTAGTATGATACCGGAACAGCGTTATAGTGTAATTATTGTAGCAGGTGGCAAAGGCTTACGTGCCGGTGGCGAAATTCCGAAGCAATTTCAAACAATCGGCGATAAACCTGTTTTAATGCACACTATAGAAGCATTCTATAAATTCGATAACAGTATCCGAATTGTTGTAGTGCTTGCAGAAGAGTTTTGCGATTTCTGGAACGAGTTGTGCCACAATTACAATTTCAATATAAAACACACTATAGCCTTCGGTGGAGAGACTCGTTTTCATTCCGTTAAAAATGGATTGGAAAAAGTTCCCGACAACGAAATTGTTGCTATTCACGATGCCGCACGACCATTTGTGTCGCAAGAAGTGATAAGACGTTGTTTCGTAAATGCTTTCAATCATAAATGTGGCGTTGTACCCGTGATTGACGAAAAAAATAGTGTTCGCCAAATTACCGACAATGGCAGCAAAAATATCGACAGAAGTTCCATCAAAATTGTACAAACTCCACAAGTTTTTCCCGCTTCCGATATAAAAGATGCCTATAAAACCGAATACAATTCATTTTTCACCGACGACACATCGGTTGCCGAAAAAAACGGAATGAATATATTATTGGTTGAAGGCGACGAAACCAATATAAAAATAACTACCCCATTCGATTTTGCTATCGGAGAGCTAATTCTAAGAAAAGAGTTTTAAAAAATCTCGTAGAGGGATTTGCAATCCCGACGTTTTTGATTTTTGCTTTTAACCACATATTAACATAGGACAAAAATTTTTCGCAAAGTAGAGACGGAGCATGTTAGAGCAGAGCGTAAATCCCGACCCATCGGGGCTCCGTCTCTACATAAATAAGGTAATGAGTAGAATAAAAAACCGAGCAATAAGAAACTCTAAATAAATATTTTTGAAAAAAAGTTGATTTTTCCGTTTTTTTATTTGGTTTATATTATAAACCGATTTATATTTGTGCCATATTTCAATAATAAACTAATCAACCACATTTTAAAAATGTATCACAATGGAAGAAAAACAACTTAATGAGAAGGAGAGTTTAGAACTTATCACTCAGATGATTCGCAACACGCAACAGCGTATTGAAAAAGCAAACGGAATACCGTTTCTTATCTGGGGTTATACAACCATACTTGTTTCACTGGCAGTTTGGTATTTGCTCACAACAACCGAAAACAGCAACTGGAACTATTTGTGGCTTTTAATTCCCGTTATCGGTTTTCCATTAATGATGATAACCAAAAAAAGAGAAAAAAAGACAGTAAAAACCTACATCGATAAAGTAATTTCGTATGTATGGATTGTAATAGGCATATCAGCCTTTATTCCATCTCTAGCTGCCGCTTTTACACCCGGATTACCAATACTGTTTCTGGTAACCGTACTAATTAGTATCGGAAGCGCCATTACCGGGCTAATAATAAAATTTACCCCTTTAACCGTTGCAGGATTTATTGGAATGTTTTTATCGATATTCTGCCTGATATTAGGCAATACAACGAATTCAATTCTTGTGTTTGCAGCTCTTTTCCTTGTAATACAAGTTATTCCGGGACATATTATAAATTGGAAAGGTAAAAAAAATGTTTAAACAACTCGACCCCCTACTCCATTCCGAACTCAGGTTGGCAATTATGTCTATATTGCTATCTGTGGAAGAAGCAGATTTTGTCTATTTGAAAGAGCAAACCAAGTCCACTTCCGGAAATTTGAGTGTGCAAATAGACAAGTTAAGCGAAGCGGGTTACATTGAAGTTGAAAGGGGATTTGTAGGTAAACGAACCCGCACTGTATGCAAAATAACTAAAGTCGGCATAAAAGCTTTTGAAGAGTATGTCGAATCTTTAAAAGGATATCTTAATTTATAAATGTTTTAAAAAATGAACACACAAACACGCACCTTAGAAATAGAACGCGAGGAGTTTGCAAAGCGAAAATTCCTTGCAATGCCTTTGGCAGGTCTTATTATGTGGAGTATAGTTGGCATCGGCGGATTATTTCTTCCACCCATATTAGAAGTTTGGTTGCTCTTTATCTGCACCGGATTTATAGCATTTTTAGGTATATTTATTTCTAAATTTACCGGAGAGAACTTTTTAGATAAGAAAAAACCTAAAAACACTTTCGACAATCTATTCTTTCTTGCTATGGGAGAAGCGTTGTTAGTTTATGCGATTGCTATACCGTTTTTCATGATAGATTACACATCTTTACCGTTGTCTGTAGGGATTTTAACCGGATTGATGTGGTTGCCATTTTCTTGGATTGTACAACATTGGGTAGGACTTTTTCATGGAATAGTAAGAACAGCAGTAGTTCTTACGCTTTGGTATCTTTTACCTGATTTGCGGTTTGTAGCCATACCTTTTGCCATTGTGTTTATTTATATTATTACTATAATTATTCTATTAAGAAGGGTAAAACCCTCAAAATAATATAAAATAACAAATATCTTACAAAAGACGAAAACCTTCAATACTTTCGTCTTTTTTCATTTGCACATTTTTGAATAAATATCTAAATATATTTTCTCAAAAAGCAAACCAACATCTCACAGACTAATATTAATATATTATAAATCTAAATTGTTACATTTTTGTTAAGTTTTAATTTATAGGAGTAGAAAGCAGACGAATTATTCTTAGCTGAGTGAATCTTTATTTAACTTTGGGACCGAATTTCAAAATATGAATGAATATATATCAAAAAGTTGAAAAATAGTCTAATTTATGGATCCTATTTATCTTATTATTGTAATTATTCTGCTTGTATTAGCAGTAATCGACCTATCCGTTGGTGTTGCAAACGATGCCGTAAACTTTCTTAATTCTAGTATTGGTTCAAAAGTTGCACCTTTGTGGGTCATTCTCACGGTTGCATCGTTGGGTGTTATGCTCGGAACATTGTTCTCAAGCGGTATGATGGAGATTGCCCGAAGTGGTGTTTTTCATCCCGAAATGTTCTCATTTAAGAACATAATGATGCTGTTTCTTGCCGTTATTCTTACCGATGTGATACTTTTAGATGTTTTTAACTCACTTGGATTACCCACATCTACAACAGTTTCACTTGTTTTCGAATTACTTGGTGCCGGAGTTGCCGTTGCACTTTTCAGCATTTGGCAAAACAATGGTGGCAATTTGGTTGAATATATCAATTCGGGAAAAGCACTTGCAATTATCTCCGGTATTTTTGTATCGGTTGCTATTGCGTTTGTTGTTGGTAGCATCGTGATGTTTTTCTCGAGAGTTATTTTCTCATTCAATTACAAAAGGTCGTTCAAATATTTAGGAGCATTGTGGTGCGGATTTGCACTAACAGCAATGACCTATTTTATCGTGTTTAAAGGATTGAAAGGGAGTCCTTTTGTTGTGTCTGACTTCTTGGATATGATTGAGGCAAATATGCTGAAAACCCTTTTGATTACATTCGCAGGTTGGACTGTAATAATGGCAATATTGCAATTTGTTTTTAAAATTAATATTCTGAAAATAATTGTACTTACCGGAACAATGGCATTAGCTTTGGCATTTGCAAGTAACGACCTGGTAAACTTTATCGGTGTTCCGTTGGCTGGTTTAGATGCTTATAAACATGCCGGAGAAGTTGTTACAAGTGGTGGTTCTTTAGATTTATTATATATGGATTCACTTAACGGACCGGTAAAAGCCGACCCAAGAATATTGCTCGCTACGGGTGTAGTTATGGTTTTGGCTTTGTGGTTTTCAAAGAAAGCCCGTACCGTAACCGAAACGGAAGTAAACTTAGCTCGCCAAGGAGCCGGATTGGAACGGTTTTCATCTACGCCGTTGTCTCGTTCTCTTGTGCGTTGGGGAGTTGAATCTAACAAAGCGTTAAAGAAACTGTTCCCGCAATCTTTTCTCGATAAAGTAAACAGCAGATTCACGTTGCCCGAAGAAGCTCAAGATTCAGGGCAATCGTTTGACTTGATACGTGCATCGGTTAATTTAACTATTTCAGCGATGCTTATAGCCTTGGGCACATCGTTAAAGCTACCACTATCAACTACTTATGTTACATTTATGGTTTCTATGGGTTCGTCGCTTGCCGACCGTGCATGGGGACGTGAAAGTGCAGTTTATCGAATCACCGGAGTACTTACAGTTATCGGTGGATGGTTTATTACAGCTTTAGTTGCATTTACTGTGGCTGGAATAGTTGCTACCGCACTTGTTTGGGGTGGGAAAATAGCTGTATTTGCAATGTTGGCTTTGGTGTTTTTCCTTCTTTTCAAATCGTCCAAGTTCCACAGTAAAAGAAAATCAAAAGAGGCGGAACAAGGGGAGATACTTGAAGATGAATCCGGTGTAGTACTGGCTTCTACCGTAGAGGTTAGAGAAAGTATCAAGTCGGTATTAAATATATATCAGGAAAATATAGTTGGTTTAAGGAAAGAAGACAGAGCTTTGTTGAAAGATATTTCGGCACAAGCCAAGGAGTTATACAAGAAATACAAGACTAAACGTACATATGAGGTTGTTCCTACAATTCAATCCATTACTCTCAGAGAATTGGAAATAGAGCAAGAGTATGTTCAAATTGTGGATTACACTTACGAAATATCTAAAGCTCTTAGAATAATCACTTATGACAGTTCGCTATATATCGAAAACAATCATAAAGGCTTTGACGACAACCAGGAAAAAGATATGGAAGAGCTCAGAAAAAAGATATCAAAACTTTATGAAACGTTTATAGATATTATCGATAGTAAAGATTATTCTAATTTCTCGGAAATTACCGAATTAAGGGATGATGTTTTAGAGTTGTGTGCTCGCCTCACCAAAAAACAAATAAAACGTGTAAAAGAGGGGGAAAACAGTACACGCAATAGTATCTTATTCCTGAATATTCTGAATGAAAGTAAGAATATTGCTTTGCAGTCGGTTAACCTGATGAAGTCACAACGAAATATGTATCAAACCGTTAAAGAACTTTCTGAGGAAACACCGGAAATAAACACTTAAAAACCCCTCTGTCGCATCGCCTCAAAAGCGAGAACGGCAGTTGATACCGATACATTGAGCGAATCAATTTTTCCTCGCATGGGAATTTTGATTCGCTTTTTTGCATTGTTAAGCCACACATCGGTCAAGCCATCGGCTTCCGAACCCATAATAATGGCTGAAGGTTGTGTGAAATCGATATTTTGATAAAATTCGGCTGCCTGTAACTCCGCGGCAAAAGTGGTAATATTACGCTCACCCAACCACTTTATAGCTTCTGTTGAACTACATATAGCGGTTTGATTCGTAAAAATAGTTCCTACACTCGAACGAACAACATTTGGGTTATATAAATCGGTCTGTGGGTCGCAAACAATAACCGCATCTACTGCGGCAGCATCGGCAGTGCGCAGAATGGCTCCTAAATTGCCCGGCTTTTCTACCGTTTCTAAAACTATTATAAATGGATTTTTCGACAATTTTAGGTCGTTAAGCGTGTGCGATTTTGGTTTAGCCAACACGACTACACCATCAGAGTTTTCACGATACGCTATCTTTTCAAATACCTGTGGAGTAATTTCAAAAATTTTTGCTTCAGGCAAAGAGTTCAAAACATCAGGATACTTGCTATTCCTGAACATCTCCTTGCAAACATAAACCGATTGCACTTGATAACCTGCTTGTAAAGCCAGCGAAAGTTCGCGTGCTCCTTCAATTATAAACAACTGCTGCTCCCGACGTTCTTTACTTTTCGAAAGCTTTACAATATTTTTTATAGAGGGATTTTGCAGGCTGGTTATAAGCATTACTTTTCTGTTTTTACGTCAGATTTGTTCAATAAAAATGAGTCGATAACTTTTCTCAAGGCATCTTTTGGGAGAGCTCCTTGAGCCACTTGTGGTTTGTCATTTACGGGAATAAACAAGATTGTCGGGATACTGCGTATGCCAAATGCAGCAGCAAGTTCTTTTTCTTCATCTACATTAATTTTGTATATAACAATCTCCTCGCCATATTCCACTGCCAATTCATCCAATATTGGAGATAGTTTTTTGCATGGTGCGCACCACGCTGCCCAAAAATCTATTATTGCAGGTTTATCACCTTGATATTTCCACTCGGTAGGGTTGTTGTCGTAATCAAAAACCAACTCTTTGAACATTTTCGTGTCCATAACGATTGGCTTAACTGTTTTCACCGGTTCTTTAGCAAACAATGAAAATGCTGTAATTGCTGAAATAAGTGCTACTATTACTGTTTTCTTCATAATGTAAAAAATTATCTATTAAACTGTGATTTTATAAAACGTACTTGCTAAACAATTATTTTGCAAAAAAAGTTTAGAATGAAGGCATTTTATTAACGATTGTAGTTTACGCTTCTACGAGAGAAGCATTTGGATTTACGATTTTTATAAGTAGCAGCTAATTTAGAATTAGCAGCTTCTTAACTCCAGCTATAATTTCTATAGCTCGCGCCATTATGTGAATGGTGTGTTGCGTAGCAAAGTGAAGCATCTATCTCTTTAATCATAAAATCACCATCCCCCCCACTCACAAAGTAAACCTTCGTAAAAGTCGGGATTTCAAATCCCTCCAACAGGCTTATCGATTAACGAAGCCACAGGCATCGTCTCCTGAATTGCGACTGAGACTTTGATACTTTCATCCCACTCACCAAGTCTCAAGCTCTCCTTTTCTCCCATTCACCAAGTCTCCAAGTCTTCCTTTCTCCCGCTCACCAATTCTCAAATTCACCCTCTCTCCTGGTTACGCAATCGCCATATTAAAACGGAATAAAACCCGGCTTCATTGTTCCAAACTCTTTCGCACCGACGTTTTTTAGCGGAAGTTTCCATATTTTCACGTTATTAACTGCCGGAGTAGAGTAGGTAAACTCTTTATCGATATATTGTCGCATAATTATGTTAAGTATTTTTATTTTTTCATCGAAATCCTCCTCAAACTCTACTTTACCTTCACAAATAACGCTTGCCGCTTTCATCCGATAACTACAAGCCACCTCCGGATGTTGACGAATAAGCTCTGTATCTGTGCAAAAGGTCACACATATATTCGGATTATTCTCCATTGCACGAATAGAGCGTCCCTCTTGTGCCGAATGCAGATAGATAATACCGTCTTCGTATCCGAAATTCATAGGAATAACGTATGGACGACCATCGTCAACCATACCAACAAAACAGACTTTGCACATTTTTAAAATCTTTTCAACTCTTTCTCGTTCTTCTATCGTGAATGTTTTCATCTTTTCTAAAAAAATTAGTTTTCAATATTTTGGAAGTAAAGATAAGGCAATTTTTCCTATTGATGCCAATAAAAAAGGAAAAATCAGTAATTGATTTTTCCTTTCTCTGTATATAAAACTTTTAAATGCTATCTATTTTACTTTGTCAACAATAGCTTTGAAAGCTTCGGGATGGTTCATTGCTAAATCGGCAAGAACTTTACGGTTGATGTTAATGTTGTTTTTGTGCAACGCACCCATTAGGCGAGAATAAGACATTCCGTGTTCGCGTGCTCCAGCGTTGATACGTTGAATCCAAAGAGCGCGGAAGCTACGTTTTTTATTCTTACGGTCGCGATAGGCATAGGTCAAACCTTTTTCCCATGTGTTTTTGGCTACTGTCCACACGTTTTTACGTGCACCAATATAGCCTCTTGTAAGTTTCAGAACTTTTTTTCTGCGGTTGCGTGATGCAACATGATTTACTGATCTTGGCATAATGTTACTTTTTTTGAATGATGGCGTTCCATGTTTCAGGACTCTTTAGCACATGCATCCGGTTATTAAATCTTTTTACTTTTGAAACATTTACGTTTAATAAACTACTATAAACCTAATAAGGCTTTAATGTTTTTCTCGTCAGTTTTGTGAACAAGACCTGTATGAGTAAGATTTCTCTTCTGTTTTTTGGTCTTTTTCGTCAAAATGTGACTTTTGTACGCATGTTTCCTTTTGATTTTTCCTGTTCCGGTAAGGGCAAACCTCTTTTTGGCACCGGAATTAGTCTTAATTTTTGGCATTTTGCTTATCTTTATAATAATTAATTATATTGCTTTTCTTTAAAGGAAAAAGCGTGCAAAGATACTTATTTTATTTGTATTGACAAAATATTGTTTATTATTTTTACTTTGTAGTTGAACAATTATCTGTCAATAGTCTTATTCACCCTATTTTTTTAATGCAAAATAAGTATTACTTTTGTACACTTTACTAACCACATATTATAAGGTTATAAATATAAAATGAATTGGTTAATTGAATTAATTACCGGCACAAGCATTGCCCACTCTATTCTTTTACTTTCGGTTGTAATTGCCATAGGTCTTTTACTGGGAAAAGTCAAATTTTTTGGCATCTCTTTGGGAACAACCTGGATTCTGTTCTTTGGAATTTTCCTGGGACATTTCGGGTTGCAAATAGATTCGGAAGTATTGCACTTTATGAAAGAGTTCGGACTTATCCTTTTTATCTACTCAATTGGGATGCAGGTTGGTCCAAGTTTTTTCTCTTCTTTCAAAAAAGGAGGGATTACGCTTAATCTGCTTGCAAGCGGTGTTGTGTTTTTGGGTGTGATAACTGCTTATGTAATTCACTTAATAACAGATACTCCCATTGCAACAATGGTGGGAATACTTTCGGGGGCAGTAACCAATACACCCGGAATGGGAGCGGCACAACAGACTTATACCGACATTACAGGCACAACAGACCCTACAATTGCCACAGCTTATGCAGTTGCTTATCCGCTTGGTGTAGTAGGTATAATACTAACTTTAGTGCTATTCAGATATATTTTTAAAATTAATCTCGAAAAAGAGAGAGAAAGTATAGATTCTCAAAGCGATACAAAACTAACTGAAGCAAATATGTTTTCGCTCGTTGTTGAAAATCCCTCGATATTTAACAAACCTATCCTCGAAATAAAAAAACTGATTGATAAAGAGTTTGTGTTTTCCCGTGTTTTGCATACCAGTAGTGGCGAACTAGTTGTTCCACAAACCGATACAATTCTTGAAGAGAATGACAAGGTTCTGATAGTTTCAAATCTGAAAAACATTGATTCTATTGAAGCATTAATTGGAAAGCAAATTGACATGGATAGGTCGCAATGGGATAAGCTTGACTCTCAATTGATCTCACGTAGAATTTCGATAACAAAAGCTGACATTAACGGAAAATCTATAGGGCAACTCAAACTTAGAAATCTGTACGGCATAAACGTTACACGTGTAAACCGTGCGGGAGTTGACTTGATTGCAGAACCAAGATTAAAGCTACAACTTGGCGACAGAGTAACAGTTGTAGGCTCCGAAAAGTCCATCGCTAACGTAGAAAAACTATTGGGGAACTCTCTAAAACGACTAAGAGAACCAAATCTTATTTCAATTTTCATTGGTATTTCTCTGGGTGTACTATTAGGAAGCATTCCATTTACAATTCCCGGAATTCCGCAACCGGTAAAATTAGGATTGGCAGGAGGTCCGCTCATTGTTTCTATCCTAATCAGTAAATTTGGTCCAAAATATAAACTCGTAACATATACAACCATGAGTGCCAATCTGATGTTACGAGAAATAGGAATAGCTATATTTTTGGCCTGTGTAGGAATAGGTGCGGGCGAAAGTTTCGTGGAGACTATTTTAAACGGTGGTTACAAATGGATTGGCTATGGAGTTATTATTACCGTTTTACCCCTATTGATAATAGGAACCATAGGACGGAAAGTTTACAAAATCAACTATTTTGTTCTGATGGGAATGATTTCCGGAAGTATGACCGACCCTCCCGCTTTAGCATTTTCGAACTCTACAGCAGGAAACGATATTCCGGCCGTAAGCTACGCAACTGTATATCCGCTCACTATGTTTTTGCGAGTTATCACCGCTCAACTACTTATTTTAATGTTTTTATAATCAGTAATGCGTGGAATTCAGGGTGGAGTGAATAATCTGTTTTGTCGGGATTGCAAATCCAATAGACATGACTTTAAACTTTATATTTTTCACTATTAGTTGTTAGTTTACCAAAAGCTTACAGCTAAAATTCATATTCTGAAAAAAAACTTGTAAATTTGCAGCTTTAAAATATTACAAAAGATATTGATTGAAATTTTATGAGACTAATTTCTATATTTATAATTCTATTTTTAAATTGTGTAGTAGCTTTTTCGCAACAAAGAACTCCCAAAATCCAACAGGCAGATTCATTACGTCTGTTTTTTTCAGAAATTGATACTGTAAATTTAAGAAACGAAAATGGCACGCTCCAATTTGAGCACTATTACAACCAGGAAGCTTTGCAAGGTATGACTTTTAGAGACACTTTGTTCTATAATCCTCTCTATTTACCCGTTATATTTAATGGAAAAATGTTGCCTCTGGGATTAAATCTTTACAATCCCGACAAGGCTGAATTTGGACAAATAATTAATCCGGAAGAGACATTTGCACCTAAAATAAACAGGGCAAAATTTATTCAATCGGTAAGAAACAATTATTATCTCAACTATCCCGACAGAGTAAAATATTCTGTTATCGATTTTGCATCGAACCCTCCACCAATAAAAGGTGAAGACATTTTAGATGGATTTGACCCGTTTAAAGACCCGATTTCTTCCGAAACCAGTTTTTCATTAGATATACCAAGCATCGAAGGTGCAGAAATTAAGAGAAAATATTGGGTAGTATCCGGCACGCATTCTCTGCAGTTTTCTCAAAACTATTTTTCCGACAACTGGCACAAAGGGGGAATAAGCAATATGAATATAAACAGTTTGCAAAAAATAAATCTCAATTACCAAAAAAACAAAGTGAGATTTAACAACTCTCTGGAGTGGCAACTGTCAGTATTTAACGCACCTGATGATTCATTGAGAAAATACTCAATAGGTCAGGATTTAATCCGGTATTTTGGCGATTTTGGTATAGATGCATTTATTAAAAGATGGTCATACTCGGCAAACTTAGAAGCACGAACTCAATTCTTCAACAGTTGCAAACCCAATACTACCGAAGTGCTATCTGCATTTTTTGCCCCACTTTATGTAAATGCCGGTATAGGTTTGAAATATGAGTTGGATAAAAAATCTGAAAAAGTAAGGCACAGACGCACAAGAATGAAACTCCACTTGTCTCCTGTATCTGTCAACTTCAAATATGTTGGTAATGACAAAGTTGATGTTGCACGATTTGGTATTGAAGAGAATAAAAAAACAAGTATCAGCTTAGGTTCTGCTATAATCAACGAACTTACATACGACTTCAACCGATATACAACCTGGACATCGCGACTAAAATGTTTTACAAATTATACCAACATCGAAGCTGAATTTGAAAACACGTTGGATATGGCACTTACCAATGCCTTTTCTACTCGCATATATCTGCACTTAAGATATGATGACAGTGTGCCTGAAGACCCACGATTCAAATATTTGCAAGTAAACGAGATGTTGAGTTTCGGGTTAAATTATAAGTGGTAAACAGACTTTTATAAAACAAATTTCCCGACTTGTATACTGAAACAAGTCGGGAAATAACATTTTAATTGAAAGCTGTCAATCATTTTTCCATGAATATTTATCTCTGTCTGATTATTTTTTATATTGAAAAATAGACCTTATAGGTAATCATTGGCATAAACCCAGGGAGTAAAGCCTCTATATATTCACGTCTTTTCATATTATATGATATCCCCAAAACATTTCTTCTGTTAGACACGTTTTGCAAGTCAATAGCCAACTCATCTGTAAAACGCTTATGATTTTTTCGATATCCGATGCGCATATCTACCAGCAAATAATCTTTCACCTTTAAAGAGTTTACACGATTTGTATCGAATACAATTTCCCCTGCTGCATCTGATTCTTCTGCCAATACAGGCGTGTAGCGAGTTCCTCCTGCCCATGAGCCTTTCAAATCGGCAAAAATAGTCCAGTTATTTTTAAAGCTAAATTCGTATCCGGTGGCTAAGTTTACTAAAAATCTGCCATCATAAATGGTACGCCACCACTTGTTGTTAAATCCGTTGGTATAAGAAGAGTTGTAGAAAGTAGTATTGAACAACATATAGTAGTTTTGACTTAGAAACTTCTCCAAAGTAAATTCTACTCCGTAGTTTCTTCCTTTACCTTTGCTTACTAAGTTTTCTTCTCTCTGTATATAATTATCTCCAGCTCCTCCTGCTTGCAACATTGACCAATGAGTATCAGGATCATTTTTTACTGGTATTTTATACAAATGCTGATAATACATCTCTATTTTTGTGTGCCAATTGGGAGCAAAAGCCCAATCGTAAAACAAGTCTAATTGTGCACTTCGAGAAAAATCAAGGTTTTTGTTTGTATACTCAAATCCGTTTTCCGTTGGTGTTTGGATAAAATAAAATGAGCGGGGCTGCATTTGGCTGTATAATCCACCCGAAAAGGCAAATGTATGACCTTTTGAAGGTGTAAATCTTATTCCACCACGTGGCTCTACGCTATATTTATCATTGAGAGTCATATACATACCAAAAACACCTCCCGTAACAGATAGTTTTGAAGAAATATTGTGTTGGTATTGTGCATATGCACGAAACAGATTAAATTTTCCTTTTTCATCTGTCACAATTCCATTGGCATAGTATTCATCATCTGTTATTTCCAGATAATTAAAGTCATACAAGTCATATTTCACACCACTTATAATACGCGAATTATACGAAAATCTGTGTGTAAACTCTGAAAATACCGAATATTTATTTTCTTTTGCATATTCATGCCAAACAATTTTCCAGTCGGCATCCGGTTCAATCTTACTTATAGTATCTACAGGCATTCGGGTATCGCTTCTGACAAAAGAGAGCGTACTTTTCAAATCTGTTTTAGGAGAAAATTTCACCTTGTGAGTTCCACCAAGCACATAACTGATAGAGTTTACCTCTATTCTTTGAAGATAAGTCGATTCTAAATCATTCATATCCAGATAATCCACCATTTCCTCATCTATAGAAAAGTTGATGTTACTTTTCCCCCAAATACCCAATACTGACAATGAGTTATTTTCGTTTAGTTCAAAGTCAGTTTTTAAAGTCAAATCCTGATACTTTGGAACAAAAGGAAGTTTCATTCCCATTTTTCTCATTAAATCGGGAATAGAATATCGATACGAAACCAAATAGCTGGAATTACTTTTTTTTGTAAAATATCCTTCTGCACCGGCTTCCACACCGTTATATCCTGCTTGTAACCAAAATTCTCGTTTTCTATTATTTCCACTTCGCATATTTAAATCGAAAATACCTGACAAAGCATTTCCATATGGAGCGGGCCACGCGCTAAGATGAAAATCGGAATTTGAAAGAAGATTAGTATTTAACAATGTCACTTGTCCGCCTGTCATTCCCACACCTGTATTAAAGTGATTGGGATTGGCTATTTCTATACCGTCAATAATCCACTGTACTCCTAAGGAAGAGTTTCCACGAATTATTATATCATTTCTTGCATCGTTTACGGGAATAACACCCGCGAAACTTCGAACCATTCGTGCCGGGTCACCCAGTGAGCCTGCAAAACGATAGGTCTCTTCCACACTAAAACTTCTCGCACCTGCATAACTTAAGTTATTAATTGGCTTACTCTTATCGCATTGGGCAACTACTTCCACACCTTTCAGCTGAACGGAAGAGGGGTGCAAAACAACATCCAGAATCACTTCACGCCCCGAAGTAACAAGCACATCAAATTGTTTGGTTTCAAACCCCATACTACGAACTTCGATAACTTGTCTTCCCATAGGAACTTGAAGCAAAAACTCACTATTATCGTCCGTTACAGCTCCAATTGGAGGATTACTCTCTAATACAAAAACGGAAGCATTCAAAATTACATTTTCGGGATCTACAGATTTAACCGTTCCCCTTACGGTTTGCGTAAGCTTTTCTTGAGCAGAGACATAAAGAGCCAGAGATATCAGAAACAAAAGAGAAAGTATTTTTTTCATATCATTGATTTTTAGACAAATCTATCGATATTTTATTACATCAATCTTAAATTCTGATTAAGATATTATTAAGTTTTAATTTTTACTGATTTGAAATTACTAAATCAATGTTATTGTTTTTTCAAACTCATTTTTAAATAAGCTTGTTTTCAAATTGTAACACAAACTTAACCCAATCGTAGCTAAAGCTCAACAATAATATCTTTATTTTGTAATTTGCAAAACAGGATGGATTATATAAAAAATTATCAACAAAAATTATTTAAATCAATATGAGAACAAAATTATTAGCACTCCTATCACTTATAGGATTCACCTTCTTGGCTCAAGCCCAAGATATTAACAAAGGAGTTATGCGCATGAACGATCAGCGCAAACCTGTTTACAGAGAGATCATAAACATTCCCGATGTAAACGGTTACAAGGTATTGAAATGCGATTTTCACATGCATACTGTATTTTCAGATGGACTGGTGTGGCCCAGCATTCGTGCTCAGGAAGCTTGGGAAGAAGGATTGGACGCGATGGCTTTAACAGAGCACATCGAATATCATCCTCACAAAGATTATGTAGAGATTAATCACAATCGCTCACATGAACTTATTGAAGAGACATCTAAAAAAAACAACGTTATCTTGATAAAGGGAACTGAAATTACCCGTCAAACACCTCCGGGTCATTTCAATGCAATTTTCATTGGTGACGCTTCGGATTATATCGAAGAGAATGTTTCTGAAAGAGATTGGGAAGCGGTAATGAAAGCTCATGAACAAGATGCTTTTATTTTCTGGAATCATCCCGGATGGCAACCCGGCATAGAAGGTTCATACGAATGGCTACCTTTTTTAGAAGAGTTACATAAAAATAATGCAGTACACGGAATTGAAGTCATGAACGGTTTCGGAATGCACATGAAAGCTCTTGACTGGTGTGTAGATAAAGGTTTAACCGTAATGGGAACTTCCTATATTCACAACCTCATCGGACACGATTACGATATGAACAAGGATTATGTTCACCGAACAATGACTTTGGTTATGGCAAAAGAGAGAACAGCAGAATCTATTCGCAAAGCGTTAGAAGCAGGAAGAACTGTTGCCTGGTCGAGTAAATATTTGGCAGGAAAGGAAGAAAACGTTAGAAATCTGTTCAATGCATGTGTGAAACTGCAACCAAGCCATTTTAATCAAAAAGATAAAGACGGAAAAGTTACAAACTTTTATGAAATTCAAAACAATAGCGATTTGTACTTCGAATTGGAATTGACATCAGGAAAAGGAACTAAAAAAATAACACTATATCCCATGTCAACACAACTAATTTCTGCCGAAGCAAATCAACAATCTCTCACCTATGATGTAACAAATACTTATATCAGAAGCGATAAACATCTAAATACAACATTCAGTTTAAGATAATTAG
>CAYFUW010000027.1:15139-23573 GCA_964346495.1 uncultured Dysgonomonadaceae bacterium | reverse complement strand
TATTTTTACGCCATTAAAAACAGAAAATTATGTTGAAACATATAGTACTTTTTAAGTTGGCTGACGAAGCCGAAGGGAATACCAAAGTTGAAAACGCCCTTATTATTAAGCAGCGCCTTGAAGCATTGAGCGAAGTTATACCGGAAATTGTAGATATTGAGGTTCATATTAATGCTGGCAATATGCCCGAAGATAACTATGATATTATGTTGGAGAGTGAGTTTGAAAATGCGCGCTATTTGCAAATATATGCAACTCATCCTGCTCATCTTAAAGTTGTTGAATTTATTGGCAAAGTCCGAATTGCCAGAGCTGCGATAGACTATGAGTTTTAAGCCTGTTTCGCCTTCTTTTTATCTATTAAAAAATAAAAAAACGGTTGGCGGAGTAGCTTTTTTTTTGTAAATTTGTCTGATTTTATCTTGTAAAGATAATCGCAATAAAGAATAATAAAATTAGACAGAAAATATAACATTAAAAATGACAGACGAAGAAAAAAGAACGGCAAGTGTTAGTTATTCCGCAGATAATATTCAGGTACTTGAGGGTCTTGAAGCTGTAAGGAAACGTCCCGCGATGTATATCGGAGATGTTAGCGATAAAGGGTTTCATCATCTTGTTTATGAGGTTGTTGACAACTCAATCGACGAGGCTCTTGCCGGTTTTTGTACTGAAATAAACGTTATTATAAACGAAGATAATTCCATTACTGTATCTGATAATGGACGAGGAATTCCCGTAGATTATCATGAGAAAGAGAAAAAGTCGGCTCTGGAAGTAGTTTTAACCGTACTTCATGCCGGTGGTAAATTCGATAAGGGAACTTATAAAGTGTCGGGCGGTTTGCACGGAGTAGGAGTTTCGTGTGTGAATGCATTGTCGCAATACCTAAAAGCCGAAGTTCACAGAGGTGGTAAAGTTTATGTACAAGAGTACTCTAAAGGTAAGCCTTTTGCCGATGTGAAAGTTGTGGGCGAGACAGATAAAACAGGTACAATTATCACTTTTAAGCCTGACGAAACTATCTTCATTGTATCGGAATATCGTTACGACATCTTATCTACACGACTTAGAGAACTGGCTTTCTTAAATGCAGGTGTTTCGCTTACTTTGACTGACAAACGAAGTCTGAAAGAGGACGGTACATACAAATCAGAACGTTTCTATTCAGAGAGTGGATTGGAGGAGTTCGTGCGTTATATCGACAAAACAAAAGAACCGCTTATTACAGAGCCTATTCATATTGTAACAGAGAAAAACGGTATTCCTATCGAAATAGCGATGACCTACAACACTACTTATAATGAGAACGTCTTTTCTTATGTAAACAATATCAATACTATAGAAGGTGGAACTCACTTAACAGGTTTTAGAAGAGGTCTTTCCCGTACTTTGAAGAAATATGCCGAAGACTCAAAAATGCTAGAGAAGGCAAAGGTTGACGTTAGTGGCGACGATTTCCGTGAAGGACTTACAGCCGTGTTGTCAGTTAAGGTTGCTGAACCACAATTTGAAGGGCAAACCAAAACCAAACTTGGTAACAATGAGGCGATTGGGGCGGTTGACCAGGCAATTGGAGAGGTCTTAACACACTATTTGGAAGAGAATCCAAGAGAGGCAAAAGTAATCGTAGATAAAGTTATATTGGCAGCTACTGCCAGACAAGCGGCACGTAAAGCTCGCGAAATGGTGCAAAGAAAATCGCCGCTTTCGGGAGGAGGATTGCCGGGTAAATTAGCCGATTGTTCAGAAAAAGACCCCGAAAGATGCGAGATCTTTATAGTCGAAGGAGACTCTGCAGGTGGAACTGCAAAACAAGGTCGTGACAGATTGTTCCAGGCGATTTTGCCATTGCGTGGAAAGATATTGAACGTGGAAAAAGTTATGCCACATAGAGTATTCGACAATGCCGAAATAAAAAATATTTATACCGCACTTGGTGTAACCATAGGTACTGAAGAGGACTCTAAAGAGCTGAACTTGGAGAAATTGCGCTATCATAAAGTTGTGATTATGACCGACGCCGACGTTGACGGAAGCCATATCGCGACACTTATCCTGACTTTCTTTTTCAGATATATGAAACCGCTTATCGAGCGTGGACACGTGTATATAGCAACACCACCGCTCTATTTGTGTAAAAAAGGGAAAATAGAAGAGTATTGCTGGGATGATGCACAGCGCCAGGCATTTATCGATAAGTATGCCGACGGAAATGAAAATTCTATCCATACACAACGTTACAAAGGTCTTGGAGAAATGAATGCTGAGCAGCTTTGGGAAACAACAATGAATCCGGAGAAACGTACGTTGCGTCAGGTTACTATTGAAAATGCAGCCGATGCCGATATGATTTTCTCTATGCTTATGGGTGAAGATGTTGCACCACGACGTGAATTTATAGAAGAGAATGCAACTTACGCGCATATTGATGCGTAGTTATTAGACGCAAGATACAAGATACAAGACGCAAGACATTTTTATTTACGATTTTTCAGTGTTTTTTTCATTCAGAACGGAGTGAAGATCTTTTTTTAGATAAAAGATGCAAGAGCCAAGACAAAAGACTATTTTACGATTGGTTATTAATTGTCAGCGTTCAGTTGCTACCGCGCGAATCCTTTCGCGTGGTATTGTAAGCGGCAAAACTTTTCGGGAGCCGGGATTGCAAATCCCTCCGACAACAATGTATGAGCAAATTGATATTGGGAGGACATCAGACCTCGAATAAATAGATAATTTTATTTCATGATACAGCCACCAAAACTAAAAATAGGCGACAAAGCAGTTGTAGTATCTCCGGCAGGAAAAGTTGACCGGGAGTTAGTCTATAAAGCTGTTTCGGTGCTTACTGATTGGGGGTTGAAAGTTGAAATTGCAGAGAATGCACTTTGTGAATCGGGACGATTTAGCGGTTTTGTTGAGCAGCGACTGTCTGACTTGCAAAAAGCAATGGACGACCCGGAAGTGAAACTTATCTTTTGCTCCCGCGGCGGGTACGGAACGGTTCATTTATTAGATAAACTCGATTTCTCACGCATGAAGAGTAATCCTAAGTGGGTTGTTGGTTATAGCGATATAACCGCTTTGCACGCAGCTCTTCAGGCGAACGGAATCATGTCGATTCACGGACCGATGGCGAAACATTTCTCGGAAGAAGGTGCAGAAGATGTTTCCGTGAGCTATATTAAAAGTATTTTAGCAGGACAATCGCTCAAATACGAAATTCCTATTATCCATAATAAACATTTGAATAGAAAAGGGAAGGCTTCGGGTAGGCTTTTCGGTGGAAATCTCGCCGTTTTTTGTGGACTTATGGGAACAAATGTTGTCCGAATCCCTAAAAACGGTATTCTTTTTATTGAAGATATTGGTGAAGCACCATATAAAGTGGATAGAATGATTTATCAGTTAAAACTTGCCGGAGTTTTCGACAAAATAAGCGGATTAATTGTTGGACAATTTACCGATTATGAAGAAGACAACGAAATGTATAACTCTCTTCACCAATCGATTCTAAACGCTGTAAGCGAATATTCTTTTCCTGTGTGTTTCGATTTTCCTATCGGACACGTTAAGCTCAATTTCCCTGTGATTATGGGAGCAAGAGCATCGTTATGCGTAAAAGAAAACCAAATTATTTTTAAACAGTAAAATATTTTAAGTACTATAAAATTTTAGCATTTATGGAATTACCTATGGAACTTGTCCTATTAATAGGCTCTATTCTTTTTTTCGTAAGCATGGTAGTTGGTAAAGCCGGAAGTAAGTTCGGAGTACCTGTGTTATTGCTTTTTTTGCTCGTTGGAATGGTAGCGGGCGGCGATGGTTTTGGATTGAAGTTTGAAAACATTCAGATTGCACAAATCATCGGTTCGGTTTGTTTGATAATAATTCTTTTTTCGGGTGGATTGGATACCAAATATTCCGAAATAAAACCTATTGCAAAGCCCGGAGTTGTTTTGGCAACTTTAGGTGTTTTTCTTACAGCTTTAGTTACCGGACTTTTTACATGGTGGCTTACAGACAACTATTTTGCCGGTTTAGGACTTGGCTTGCTTGGCTCACTTTTGCTTGCATCTACAGTAGCATCAACAGACTCAGCTTCAGTTTTTGGCATTCTGCGTTCGAGAGGTCTTACGCTGAAAAATAATTTGCGCCCATTGCTTGAACTGGAGAGCGGTAGCAACGACCCTATGGCTTATATGCTAACGGTTACAATGATAAGTATTATCAATTCAGGTTCAAATCCTAATTATTGGGGAGTTGCACTTGATGTTGTAATTCAGTTGGTGGTTGGTGCTTTAGCAGGGTATTTCTTAGGACGTTTTTGCACTAAAGTTATCAATATAATAAAGATGGAGAACCAAGCTCTCTATCCGGTTTTATTGCTGATAACCGGAATCTTTATTTATGCTGTAACCTACTACTTGCGTGGAAATGGATATTTGGCAGTTTACATTGCCGGATTGGTTATTGGTAACTCTCGCTTTGTTCACAAACGTACTTCAATGAACTTTATGGATGGTTTTGCTTGGATGAGTCAGATATTGCTTTTCCTTACTTTAGGATTGCTGGTAAACCCGAGTGAACTTATTCCGGTGCTTATCCCGGGTATTATAATCTCAATATTTATGATTTTTGTAGGTCGTCCTTTGGTTGTTTATTTGTGTTTAATTCCGTTTAGAAAAATATCTTTTAAAGATAAAGCATACATTTCGTGGGTTGGATTGAGAGGTGCGGTTCCTATTATTTTTGCCATATTGCCGTTGGCTGCTGAAGTGCCTGGGTCGCGTACAATTTTCAATATAGTTTTCATTCTAACTATAGTTTCACTGTTGTTCCAGGGAACGTCTTTACCCGCGATTGCTCGTTGGTTGGGATTGGCAGAAAAACCAAAACAATATAAACCATTTAAAGCGTTTGATGTGGAGTTTCCTGAAGAGATAAAATCGGCAATGAGCGAAATTCTTGTTACAGAAGAGACATTAAAACATGGTAAGAATTTGATAGAGATGCCATTGCCTGGGAAGACTTTAGTTGTAATGGTAAAACGTGAGGATCATTATTTTATACCTACAGGACAAACAGAACTGCATGCAGGAGATAAACTATTGCTTATTTCAGATGATGAAGAAGGTCTTAAAGAGACTTATAAAACTATTGGTATTTCCAATTTTGCATATCAAAAAAATGATTAGAGCAATAGGTCAAAAAAACCGTTGCTTATATTATAGATGTAAATATGAAAAAAAGTTTTGTAGCATTAACTCTGACAATGTTTATTCCTCTCAATCTTTCATTTTTGATTTCGTGTGGTTCGAGTGATTCAAAAAAACAAAATCAAAAAGATGTGAAGGTTGAGTATGTGAAAAAATCGCCCGATTTCAATGAAGATAGTGCATACTATTTTGTTCAAAAGCAGGTCGATTTCGGTCCGCGTGTACCGGGAACAGCCGAACATAGAGCGTGTGGCGATTATCTGTCTGTCAAGTTAGAAAGTTTTGGAGCGACAGTTATAGAACAAAAAACAGAAATTAAACACTACAATGGCAAAAAACTCCCGATTCGTAATATAATAGGCAGTTTCTCGCCGGAAAAAGAGAAAAGAGTACTCCTTTTTGCACATTGGGATAGTCGTCCATTTGCTGATGAAGAGACTGATCCTGAATTAAGAGAAAAACCTATTTTGGGTGCCGATGATGGTGCAAGTGGAGTAGGTGTGTTGCTCGAAGTTGCCCGTCAGTTGCAAAAGAAAGAGAGCAAAGTGGGAGTTGATATTATATTTTTTGATTTGGAAGATTGGGGACCACCTTCATATTTGACACGTCAGCCCGAAGGCGATTGGTGGTGCATGGGCTCTGCTTATTGGTCTAAAAACCCGCATGTTCCCGATTATAAGGCGTCTTTCGGAATATTATTAGATATGGTTGGTTCTTACGATGCAACATTCCTTAGAGAAGGACATTCGGTATATTATGCTCCCGATATTTTGCAAAAGGTATGGCGAAAAGCATCTGATTTGGGGTATAATAACTTTTTTAAAAGTAAAATGGGTGGTTATATTATGGACGACCATGTGCCAATTAATGAGAATATGCATATTCCAAGCATAAATATTATCAATTTACACTCAAACTCATCAACCGGATTTGTTCCTTATTGGCACACACACAAAGACGATATGCGAAATATAAGCAAAGCGACTTTGGGAGCTGTAGGGCAGACAGTGCTCGAGGTGATTTATTGTGAGGAGTGATTGTTATAAATAATCACACATACTGTAGAGACGGAGCATGTTGTAGCAACGCGGAAATCCCGATTTATCGGGGCTCCGTCTCTACAACGGTGGTTATCCGAAATATTTATCCATTGTATAATCTATAAGCAATTGCGTTTCGGCAATGGCTTGTTTTACTAAATCTTTTTGTGCTTCTATTTTTTCTATACGATTAGCGAAATCGGTTTGAAGGGAAAGGGGTGGAACTGACACTTTGAATTGTTCTAAAAAGGTTTTAGGAACACGTTTTTGTCCTGCACTTCCTGTCATTTTCTTTTCAGCTATAATTCTAAAATCTGATAATGATAATATTTGAAATATATAATTGCTTGTAACTTTTTCTTTTGGTCGTAAAACATGAAATTCTGTTGAGCCAAACCCAATTCCATTTTTTAATTGCTTAGCAATGGTTCTTTTTCCATTCTCCATACAAGGTGTGATTTTCGCGAATAGGACATCATTGTCTGCAAAATAAGTAAATCCACTCCAGACATCCTTAATTTTTTTGTTTTCCAATAATTCTAGCTCACCTCTTTCACTTACATTTGCCATTGGTACAAAAGAAACTTCCGTTTCTGAATCCATTTCTTTTATTTCAGACTTTGGTGGATTAATTATACACACCTCTCCCAACTTCTTCACTTCCCAACCTTTTTCATTTTCAATTGGGTCACCAAACATACTGTAAAAGGTGGATTGAGCCAGATTATCGTATTCTGCAAGTTGCTTTTCCTGCAACTCTTTCATACGATGCAAAATATCCAACTCTTTTACAATGGCTTCTTGAATGTGGATGGGTGGAATAGGGATGGAAATTTCTTTTAGTAATTTGTAATGCCTTGAATAACCTAAATTTGGCACATCAAACCAAGTCAAGTAATATAGTAAAAACTTACTATCAATATCATCAATTGGCTCTAATATTTTTACGCAATCTGCACCTAAAACAAAGTCAAAGTCTACATATTTTAAAACTCTTGTATGGTCTCCAAATATCACAATTGGTCTTTTGACTTTGAAAACGTCTTCTTCATTATTCCAAAATCCATTTATTAGCCCATCTTCCTGTGATACAATAGGATATGCGCCTTCTGCTAAAAAATCGTTTTTTAGAATCTTGTTTGTATATTTAACCTTGTTAATACAATTTTCAAATTCCCTTATTTCCCATTTCTCTTTCATGTTTTTTTGTATTTTGGGTGCATAGGCATTCATGCCTGTGCAAAACGAACAGACATGAATGTCTGTTCACCCATTATTCATTACATCCTGCATTACCAACCCGCTCAACGTAAAACCGAAAATGGCTGTAATATGCACTAACGAACCGTTAACTATGGGTTTATGGAATAGTGCAGTTTTATCACTGTTTTCTGATGAAGTTTGAGCCACTTTATTTTCAAAAACTTCTTCGCTATAAACGCACATGATTGTCTTGTGTGGTTTTTCGCCTTTACGAAATCGTTGACGTAAAGCGGATGCAAGACGACAATATTTTACTTTCCAAAATTCTGCAACTTTTATCTGTTGCGAATCGATTTTCAGTGCTGCGCCCATCGATGAAAAAACCGTTGCAGATGTTTTAGATGCAGCGAGTAGTAAATGAGCTTTGTGTTGCAGTGTGTCAATAGCATCGATAATATAATCGTATTGCTCTAAATGAAACGACTCCGAACTCTCTTCGCTATAAATTTGAGCAATAGCGGTAATTTCAGCATCGGGATTTATCTCTTGAAGTCGTTTTTTAAGAACATCCACTTTAAGTTGTCCGACTGTAGCGGTGGTTGCCGGAAGTTGTCGGTTAATATTTGATACAGCAACAGAATCGGCATCTACAATAGTTAGTTGAGTAATTCCGCTTCGCACTAAGCCTTCGGCACACCAACTGCCTACACCGCCTACACCGAACAGTATAACCTTTTTTGATTGAAGTGCTTGCATGGCTTCGGCGCCGATAACTAACTCTGTGCGTGAAAATATTTCGTTGGAATTGAATTGCATATTTGTCTTTTTTACAAAAATAATAGATTTCGGTCAATAGTGAAACAAACGAATTAATTTTTGATATACCAATTTTTAGACACAAGATACAAGAGCCAAGAATAAAGACTTTTTGAAGTCGGGATTGCAAGATTTTGTGAGTGGGAGATTTTG
>CAYFUW010000027.1:0-15039 GCA_964346495.1 uncultured Dysgonomonadaceae bacterium | reverse complement strand
GAGTGGGAGATTTTGTGATTGAAATTGGGATTGTTTCATATAGGGCATTGTGGTTTTAATCCACATTGCCCTTAATATTTATTGTATGCACAATGCGGATTTTGTAATCGCAATGTGCTTTGGTGAAGTCGGGATTGCAAATTCCTTCGACAAGTAGAGACGGAGCATGCTCCGTCTCTACAGCTATACAAAAATAAAGACCTGACAGTTTTTTTAAATCTGTCAGGTCTTTTTGTATTAAAAAATATGATTGTCTGCTAATCGATTAAAAATATTTATCGCATTTAACTTCGAAATATTTTTGCTCGTGCAAGCAAGCGGGACATGTTTTTGGAGCAGTTTTACCAACGTGAACATATCCACAATTGCGACAATACCATTCAATTGCTTCGTCGCGAGAGAATACAGTTTCATCTTTTACGCGTTGTAAAAGTTTCAAATAACGCTCTTCGTGAATAGCTTCTGCTTTTGCAATCATGCGGTACATTGTAGCGATTTCTTTAAATCCTTCTTCTTCAGCAATGTCAGCAAACATTGGGTAAAGTTCTGCCCACTCTTCTTTTTCTCCTGCTGCAGCAGCTTCTAAGTTTTCAGCTGTAGTTCCGATAACTCCTGCAGGGAAAGTTGAAGTGATTTCAAGCATTCCACCTTCAAGATATTTGAACATACGTTTAGCGTGCTCTTTTTCTTGCTCAGCAGTTTCCATGAAAATAGCTGCAATTTGTTTGTAACCTTCTTTGTCTGCTTGTTTTGCGAAGTAAGTATATCTCATTCTTGCTTGTGATTCACCTGCGAATGATTTCATCAAATTTTGCTCTGTACGAGTTCCTTTTACGCTTTTCATAAATGTTGTTTTTTTAATAATTGTGATTGATAAAATATATTTACGCAAAGATACAAATTTCGGGATATAAAGCAACTTTTGGACGACAAATCTGCCTAATTTAAATTATTTCTAAATAAAACAAATCAGGCAATTTCTAAGGGTTAGCGATAAATTATACAAATTCGCTTAATTCAAGCCATCGCATAGTTTTTTCGTCGATCAATTCTATAAGTTGTGTAATTCGATTGGACTTTTCGATTAACTCTTCAGGGCTGAGATTTCCCGATGAAAGTAGCTCCGTAAGTTCTTCTTTTTCAGCCTCCAGTTCAGGAATTTCAATTTCCAGCTTTTCGAACTCCTGTTTCTCTTTAAAGGTGAGTTTTGTTTTTTCGGTGTTTTTCGGTTTAGCAGGTTGTTCTGCCTGTTTTGTAACTTTTGTTTCTTCGGATGTTTTTTTGTCGTCTAACGCTTTCCAATCGCGATATTGGGTGTAGTTTCCCGGGAAGTTTTGAATTTCGCCATCGCCGTGAAAAACAAGGAGATTATCAACAACTTTATCCATAAAATATCGGTCGTGCGAAATGACAATCAAACATCCTTTAAAATCTATCAAATACTCTTCTAAAATGTTGAGCGTTACTATATCAAGGTCGTTTGTAGGCTCGTCGAGAATAAGAAAATTTGGATTTTTAATAAGAACCGTGCAAAGATGTAGTCGTCGTTTTTCGCCACCGCTCAATTTATATACAAAATCGTGCTGTTTTGAAGGAGCAAACAGAAAATGCTGCAAAAATTGCGATGCGGTTAATCTATTGCCATCGCCCAAATCTATCACTTCGGCAATGTTTTGCACTACATCAATTACCTTTGTCTGTTCGTCAAACTGCAATCCTTCCTGACTGTAATAGCCAAAATTCACTGTTTCGCCGATATCGAAATTTCCCGAATCGGGCTTTTCCAAGCCGAGCAGCATTTTTACAAATGTACTCTTTCCTGTACCGTTATTTCCCACAATACCCATTTTCTCGTAACGTGAAAAAGTGTAATTGAAATTGTCGGTAATTATTATATCGTCAAATCTTTTAGAAATATTTTGAGCTTCAAATATTTTTTTCCCGATATAGGCACCTTTTGCAGCCAGACGAATTTGGTTGTCAGCTCTACGTTTTTTAGCCTTTTCTTCCAATTCGTAAAAGGCATCAATACGCGATTTTGCTTTTGTTCCGCGTGCTTGCGGCTGGCGACGCATCCAATCCAACTCTTTGCGATAAATGTTTCTGGCACTTTCGGTTTCGGCATTTTGGGCGGCTATTCGTTCGTCGCGTTTTTCCAAATAGTAAGCGTAATTGCCTTTGTATTGATAAATCTGTTTTTCGTCAATCTCGATTATTTGCGAACAAACTCGATCTAAAAAATAGCGGTCGTGCGTAACCATCAACAGACTAATGTTCGAACGTGAAAGATAGCCTTCAAGCCATTCTACCATATCCAAATCGAGGTGGTTTGTTGGCTCGTCCAATATTACCAGCTCAGGCTCGGCGATAAGTGTGTTGGCTAAAGCGATACGTTTGAGTTGTCCGCCCGAAAGTTCGCCAATTTTTTGGTCAAATCGAACAATCTTTAGTTGGCTTAATATTTGCTTGATACGTAACTCGTAATCCCAGGCATTGAGCAAGTCCATTTTCGCCATTACTTCATCCAAACCATCATGATTTGACGATGAGATAATCTCTTCATATCGGGCAATTGTTTTTACCATTTCGTTATCTGTTGCAAAACAAGCTTCGAGTACTGTTAAGTCAGGATTGAATTGTGGAGTTTGTTCCAGATAGGCGAATCTGATATCGTTTCTAAAAACCACTCTTCCGCTATCGTAAGGCTCTTTTCCACCGATAATGTTGAGCAGGGTAGTTTTTCCGGTGCCGTTTTTAGCAATTAATCCGATTTTATCGCCTTCGGCAATCCCGAAAGATATTTCCCGAAACAGTAATAAATCGCCAAAAGTTTTGGTTAAAGAGTCTATTTGAAGCAGTGGATTTGCCATAAGGGTAATTTTTTCTACAAAAATATACAAAAAAGCCTGTTTTAGCGTTCTCTAATCATATATAAAAGCTTAAAATATTGTCGGAAAGAGATAATTCATATAAACATATTCTTAAAGCGGTTGGACTTTTCGGTAGTTCGCAGGTTATCCAAATTATTACAGGCATTATCCGTACCAAGATAATTGCGGTAGTTTTAGGTGCTGTCGGGTTCGGATTGATAAGCGTTTTGCAAAACATTGTACAAATTTTCATAACATCGGGTGTGTTCGGTTTCGATACAGGAAGTGTAAGACGCATTGCCATCGAAAAAGATAATCGCGAAAGGTTTGCTTTTATTGTTTCTGTAACCAAAAAATGGTTTTTAGGATTTGCTTTTTTTGCCGCATCCGTCTGTTTGCTGTTTTGCTATCCAATTAGTTTGTGGGCATTTGACGACAGCAGCTATGCCATAAAAATAGCTTTTTTATCTCTCTCAGTTTTATTTGCGATCTTAGGGAAAGGGTATTACACTATATTACAGGGTAGTAATAGAGTGAACTCTATGGTAAAAGTTTCTATTTTTGGAAATGTTTTATCACTTGCGCTGTCTATTCCGCTATACCTTATATTTGGGATAAATGGTATAGTACCATCGTTAATAATATTCAGTTTTTTACAATTCTTTTTTGCATGGCGATATGTATCATCTATGCAAATCGAATCGGTTAAAGTCTCTTTGCGAGAAGCCTGGCATTCGGGTAAAAAGACTTTGCGTTTAGGTATTGCAATAATGATTTCGGCACTTGTCAATACATTGACAATGTTTTTGTTGCGTATCTTTATTATAGATGAGATTGATATAGCTGCAGCAGGACTTTTTCAAGCTGTGTGGACAATAAGCAATACCTATATGTTGCTGGTTCTCAATTCTATGAGTGCCGACTATTTCCCGCGCCTAAGTGCCGTTTCCAATGATGATTCTTTGGTAAGAAAGGCTATAGATGAACAGACATATGTGGTGATAAATATTATTACGCCAATCGTAATCTTTGTAATGATTTTTGGCAAGCAGATACTAAATATTTTGTACTCTTCTGAGTTTGTCCAGATTAGTGATCTGCTTAATCTGCAGTTACTGGGTACTTTCCTAAAAGTTGCATCGTGGCCAATGGCATTTATTATTTTAGCCAAAGGTAAAAGATTTCACTATATGTTTTCCGAAATCTCTTTTTTCGTGGTTTATTTCCTGCTTACCTATTTTTTGTTTCCCACTTTAGGGCTAAATGCTACCGGTGTAGGTTATTTGGTTGCATATATTTACTACATAATTGTTATATTTTTGTATGCCAAAAACCTATCGAATTATCATTGGAATGCAATCAACATTAAATTGGTTTTTATATCTGCAACTCTTATTTTAACGGCTTTTGCAGTTGCCTATTTGAACGATTTGCCTAAGTTTCTTATAGGTGTAGTAATACTTTTTATTTCAGCCTACTATTCAATAATGAATCTGAATAAAGTTATTGATGTTAAGGCTTTGATAAATAAGTTCCTTCGCAGATCGTAAGCAACCTTTGATTTTGTGTGGTTATCTACAATTTAATAGATTAAATAGTCGCCAAACTCCTCTTCCTCCTCTTATTTTGTAGAAATATGATAGTCTGAATAACCATCTTTTTCCAGAAGGGATTTTTTCTAATATTTCAACCAACCACTGTCTGCTAATCTCTTTCTCTCCTTCAAGATACAAGTCACCGGCGATTATCAATTTTTTAAACCAAACAGAGAGAAGTAGTTGGTTTTTATTTTTTAAATCAGATTTAAGTAAAGTCTCGGCAGCTACATTTATTGTGTGCGATATATCTTTATGTGAAGCAGAAAAACCTGTTCCCGAAATACTCTCCTCGTGCATTATACAATTGTCGAGTGTTGGTTTTTTTATCCATTTTACTTTGTCGGTTTTCATTAGTAATCGGATGCTAAGCTCCCAATCTTGCCATCTGAATAGAGATTCGTTCCATCCGCCAACTTCTCTTACAATATCAGTTCTAACAATCATTGCCATTGTTGATAAATATCCGGTAAGGATATGTTTATCGAGTCTGTTAGAGAAAATTTTGCTTCTTTCTTTTATAATATTGTTGGGAAATGTAATGTTATATGTTATTCCGATAATGTCTGCCCATGGATTATCTTTAATTGTCTGTGCAATTATAGCCATTTTATAGGGATACATTTCGTCGTCGGAGTCGTAAAATGAAACAAATTCACTGGTTACATAGTTAAGTCCTTTGTTGCGAGCCGCATTTGCACCTTTCTTTGTTTCTGAAGTAACAATAATTTCAAACGACTCGGAGTTGTACTTCTCTTTAAAATCGCTACAAATACGTAAAGAAGAGTCAGTTGAATTGTTGTCAACAAGAATCAGTTGCAGCGGTCTGTATGTCTGATTCTTGACAGATTGTAATGTGCGAAGCAAAAACTTCTCACGATTGTGTATCGGTATTACTATACTTATTTTTGGCACTCTAACCTCCTTTTTTCAACTTTTGAGTAAAACTTCCAAAAGAGTTTCGGGCTAAATTTTAGTATCCAATATCCCATTTTGAAGTTATTTTTTTTGCTTCGCAAGAGCGATTTCGTGATTTCCGGTTTTTTTTGTACTTTAGTTATGAACTCTAGCGATTTTTTATCGTTTCCAAATTCGTACAGTACAGAAAATAGATAAATCAGAGTATAGGCAATTATTAAATCGAAAATATCTTTGTCTTTTTCACTTTTGCAATTTTGAAGTTTAAAACTATTCAGACTTTCAGCAACAATTATTAAATCGTCGCATCTTTTATAGTTGGCAAGAGTGGTGATTGATTTCTCTCTATGTCTGTGGAAGTAGATAATATCAGATACAAAAACTATTTTATCAGCATAAAAAAGTGCTCGCGGTGTAAACTCTGCATCTTCGTGATAGATACCTGATTTAAAAGCCAAGTTGTGATTTTTAAGAAACTCTTTTTTAAACAGATAGCATTGAGCCGGAGCTTGATATATTCGTTTGTATAGAAACTCTTTTCCGCTAATTCCGTCCGTAGAATTTTCGATATACTCTTCTGTTCTCTCGTTTGGCAGATATTTTAGTCTTGAAATAGCAACCATATCGGGAAAATCATTGTGCTCAATTTTCTCGATAATTTTTTGCAGACAATTCGAAGTAATCCAATCGTCAGAGTCGATAAACCATATGTATTTTCCTGAAGCCTCTTCCACGCCTCTATTGCGTGTCATGCTCAAACCACTATTTGTTTGGCTTATGACTTTGATGTTAGAATTTTGTTCAGCATATCTTTCGGCAATGCTCAAGCTCTGGTCTGTTGAACCGTCGTTTATCACTATTATTTCATATGAATCTAGAGCCAAATCCTGATTGATAAGCGAATCCAAACATTCTGCCAAAAACTCCTCTATATTGTACGTCGGTACTACAAAACTCAATATCATTTTCTTTTATTTTTTACAAATATAGCTATCTTTGTTGAAAATTAGAACTATATGAAAATTTTATTTCTCGGCGAGTATAGCAATGTTCATTTTCATCTGAAACAAGGACTTGAAGAGTTGGGGCACGATGTTACCCTGATAACAAGTGACGGCGGATGGCGCAAATATTATTCCGATATTTCACTGACACGCAAGTCCGGTTCATTTGCAGGCAGCATAAAATATCTTATCTCATTGATACGGATTTTGCCAAAACTGAGAGATTTTGATATAGTTCAGATAAATAATCCGGCAGATTTTTTTCAATTAAGAGCAAAACGCAATTTGAAAATATACGAATATCTGCGGAAAAAAAACAAAAAGATATTCCAAGCCGCTTATGCAACGGACTATTTTTGGGTAAAAGCGTGCGTGGAAGATGAGATTTTTCGATATTGTGAATATATTGCGAACGGAAAATTTAACGACAGCAAGTATAATGTTGATGAGATAAATGTTTGGTCTGGTGACGAAAAGAAAAATGCCAATATTCGTGTTGCCGAAAGTTGTAACGGCATAATCGCCTGTTTGTACGAATATTATGCTGCATACAATAAACACTTTCCCGAAAAAACGACCTTTATTCCTTTGCCTGTAAATTTAGATGAGATAAAACGAGAAGATAAAGTTTTCAATCCAAATAGAATAAAATTTTTTATTGGTATTCAGAAAGTAAAAAACGAGCTGAAAGGCACCGATATTATGCTTAAAGCATTGGAACGATTGCATGAAAAATATCCCGATAAAGTTGAAATAATAAAGGCAGTTTCAGTTCCTTACAAAGAGTACGAAAATATGATGAACGAAGCCGATGTTTTGTTAGACCAATTGTACTCATACACTCCGGCTATGAATGCTTTGATGGCAATGGCAAAGGGAATTGTTGTTGTTGGTGGTGGTGAACCTGAAAACTACGAGATACTGAATGAAAGTAAAATACGTCCCATAATAAATGTGCTTCCCAATGAAGATAATGTTTTCGAAAAACTCGAATGGCTGGTATTGAATAGCCATGAAATTCCACGATTAAGTGACGAGAGTAGGGAATATGTCGAAAAGTATCATTGTCATAGAAAGGTTGCTCAGCAGTATCTGGAATATTGGGAGAAACGATAAAAAATGTCAGGAGACCGATGTCGGATGACCGAAGTATGAGTCTCGTCGGAGGGATTTGCAATCCCGACTTATTTTTTGTTTCACGCTAAGAACGTCAATTTTTTCGCTAAGTTTGCAAAGCAAATGTTGTTTTATGTACAATGCGGAAAATAGCATTACTTTTGACTATCAATCAATAATAACCCATAAGAAAGTAGAGACGCGGCATGTTGAAGCAGAGCGGAAATCCCGACCTATCGGGGCCTCGTCTCTACGATTTATCGGTAATAATAATCATGAATTGATTTTATCTCTTAAAAGCCGCTACTATTGCATCTACAGCAGCATTTATTCCTTCAGAATTCTTGCCTCCGGCGGATGCATAATGTTTTTGTCCTCCTCCTCCGCCCTGAATATTTTTAGCAGCTTCACGAACAATCTTGCCTGCATCAAAACCTTGTTCCACCAAATCGTCGGTAATAGTAACTAATAATTGTGGCTTTCCGTTTTCTGTTATACCTGCAACAAAAGCAGATTTTTCTTTCATTTGGTTACGAATGCCAAAAGCAACATCTTTTATATGGCTATGCGGAAAATCGCTTTTCAGGATGTAGAAAGTAATACCATCAATCTTTTTACCATGTTTCAAAAGGTCACCAACAACGTTTTGGCTTTTCTCTTTGATGAATGTTTCAACTTGTTTTTTCAGCTCGGCATTCTCTTCAATAGCTCTTTTCACTGTTCCCATCAAGTCGGGAGTGTTGTGCATAAGTTCGCGAAGAGAGCGTATTATATCTTCCTGAGCATACAGATAATCCTCTGCAACAGAAGCTGTAACAGCCTCTACACGGCGTATTCCGGCTGCAATAGCACCTTCACTAATGATGCGGAAAGTTCCTATTTTTCCGGTGTCGGAAATATGTGTACCTCCACAAAGTTCTATCGATGAACCAAAGCGAATTGTGCGAACACTACTTCCATATTTTTCGCCAAAAAGAGCAATTGCACCTTCTGCTTGAGCCTCTTCAAGTGAGCAATTTCTATTTTCAACAATCGGGAGATTGGCTCTGATTTTTTCGGTAACAAGTTTCTCTACTTTTCTTATCTCTTCATCGGTTACTTTTTGGAAGTGAGAGAAGTCGAAACGTAAAACTTCGGGCGATACGTAAGAGCCTTTTTGCTCAACATGCGATCCAAGCACCTCTCTCAACGCTTCGTGCATAAGGTGTGTTGCTGTGTGATTGCATTCAGCAGCGGTACGTTTCTCCTTGTTAATTTTTGCAGTAAAATCAGCATTTACATCTTTTGGTAATTTGTTTGTAAGATGCACTGCCAGGTTGTTTTCGCGTTTGGTGTCGAAAATATCAATTTTCTCATTGTTTTGATCTATTAACCAGCCACTGTCTCCTACTTGTCCACCCATTTCGGCATAGAATGGCGAGCGAGATAACACAAGTTGATAAAACTCTTTATTTTTTTGACGAACTTTTCTGTAACGCAAAATTCGAGTCGTAGTTTCAGATTCATCATATCCTACAAACACAGGTTCGCCGTTTTGTACTGTTACCCAATCTTCTGTCTCTATGCTTGCAGCGTTTCTTGCACGTTGTTTCTGTTTTTCCATCTCGGTTTCAAAACCTGCAGTATCAACACTCATCTCGTGTTCACGCAAAATAAGCTCTGTCAAATCGAGCGGGAAACCGAAAGTGTCGTATAGTTGAAAAGCAACTTCGCCACTAAGAACGCCACCTTTCTCTTTAGGCATATTTCTTTCTAAAAGCTTTATGCCTGTTTCCAAAGTTCTTAAGAAAGACTCCTCTTCCTCTTTTATCACTTTTTCGATAAGAGTTTGTTGTGCTATCAGTTCGGGATAAGCATCGCCCATAACTTCGATAAGCGACGGGATAAGACGATACATAAAAGCTTCGTGCATATTCAGGAAAGTGTAACCGTAGCGAACGGCACGTCTCAAAATGCGTCTTATCACGTATCCAGCTTTTGCATTCGATGGCAATTGACCATCGGTGATGGAGAAAGCGATTGTACGAACGTGGTCGGCAATAACGCGCATAGCTATGTCCTTTTTCTCGTCTTCGCCATATTTTGTATCTGTAATCTCTCCGATTTTTTTGATTAACGGCTGAAAAATATCTGTATCGTAATTCGATAATTTGCCTTGAACAGCCATGCAAAGACGCTCAAATCCCATTCCGGTGTCGATAACCTTGGCAGGTAGAGACTCTAAAGAACCATCTGATTTTCTGTTATATTGCATGAAAACAAGGTTCCATATTTCTACTACCTGTGGATGGTCTTTATTAACTAGTTCCAGACCGCTAATCTTTTCTCTTTCGCTATCGGAGCGAAGGTCGATGTGTATTTCGGAGCATGGACCGCAAGGACCGGTATCGCCCATTTCCCAGAAATTATCCTTTTTATTTCCGTTTATTATTCTCTCTTTAGGCAAATATTTTTCCCAATAACCGGCAGCCTCGTCATCACGACTTAAGCCCTCTTCGGGACATCCTTCAAAAACAGTCGCATACAATCTGTTAGTATCTAGTTTTAGAACATCTACCAGGTATTCCCATGCCCAGGCGATTGCCTCTTTTTTGAAATAGTCGCCAAACGACCAGTTACCCAACATCTCGAACATGGTGTGGTGGTAAGTATCGTGTCCAACCTCTTCAAGGTCGTTGTGTTTACCACTTACTCGAAGACATTTTTGCGAGTCGGCAATACGAGGAAATTCTATCGGGTCGTTACCTAAAATTATATTTTTAAATTGATTCATCCCGGCATTGGTAAACATGAGCGTAGGGTCATCTTTGATAACCATTGGTGCCGACGGAACAATTTTGTGATCTTTCGATGCGAAGAAATCTTTAAATGATTGGCGTATTTCTTGTGATGTCATTTTTGTATCTAGTTATATATTTTAAAGGACTTTATATGTGGAAAATCCTTGTAATTTAAAAAGCGCAAATATACTCTATTTTTATGAAATTTACAATGATTGGCTTTTGCATATTACATGTTTTTTGAAATTGAAAATACAGGAAACTTTCTACAAAAGTCTTTTGTGCAATAAAAGAAAGCAAAATAAAGATAAAAAAACTTGTGTAAAACGTTATCTATAGTTATATTTGCATGATTTTTGTTCCCTTATGGCTGAAGAAAAAAACAATCTGTTAATAGACCTGGAAGTTCGTGTAAAGCAATTAATGTATTTGTGCGATTCCTTGAAAGAAGAGAATGAAGGGTTAAAGTCTGAAGTAGAATCTAAGGACTTGAAACTACGTGAATTGACAGCAGAACTCAGTGCGTTGAGAACAAAATACGATAGCTTGAAGGTGGCGAGAACCATCACTGCTGCAACGGTAGATGTTGATGCAGCGAAAGTTAAGCTATCGACGTTGGTGCGTAAAGTTGACAAATGTATAGATTTGTTGAATAGTTAATTTAAAAAATATATACTATTATGATCAACGATGAAATGACATTAACACTACTTATTAGCGGCTCTCAATATCCTATAACGATAAACAGGAAAGATGAGGAGGCATTCAGGAGTGCTGCTAAAAGATTAAATAATATGATAAACCAATATAGGGCGACTTTCGGAGGAGAGGGCACCGGTCTTGCCACAAAAGATTATGCTATAATGGCTGCTCTTCAGGTATTGGTTGAAAATTTTTCGTTAGGGGAGTCAAATAATATAAAGCCTTACGAAGATAAAATTAATTTGATTATAAGTGAGTTGGATGCATACTTGAAAAAGTAATTTTTCTGGCATCAGTTGTTTGTACGCACCTTTTTCATATTCGGGTAAAATCGTAATATGAATTAGCGTGCTTTTTTTATGCACTAAACAAAATGAATAAAACCCAGTGCTTTTGCGGGTATATTAGTAAAAGCTTTAATTTATTATAATCAAAAAAGTTATATGCAAATATTATTCACAATTATCGGACTGATTGTCGGAACAGTAGTTACATGGTATGTAATTATGAAAATGACAAACTCTCGTGTTCATAAAATGTTGAGTGATGCCGAAAAAGATGCTGAAGTAATCAAGAAAAAGAAACTTCTCGAGGCAAAAGAGGAGACTCTTTCCATGAAAGCTGAAGCAGAAAAACAGGCAAATATTCGCACTTCTAAAATTCAAAATACTGAGAATAGATTGAAACAGCGTGAAATGACGCTTAATCAAAGACAAGAAGAGCTGAATAAAAAGAACACAGAAATTGAAGAGATAAGAACTAATCTTGGTACTCAACAAGAGATGTTTGAGAAGAGAAATCAAGAATTAAACCGTATTCATAGACAACAAGTTGAGAAGTTAGAATCAATTTCGGGACTTTCGGCAGAAGAGGCGAAAGACCGTTTGGTGGAATCTCTTAAAGAGGAAGTACAAACTCACGCCCAATCTTATATTAGCGACATTATGGAAGAGGCTAAGCTGACGGCTAATAAAGAGGCGAAACGAATTGTTATAAACTCTATTCAACGAGTAGCAACCGAAACAGCTATCGAGAATGCAATTACCGTATTCCATATAGATTCTGACGAAGTTAAAGGACGAATTATCGGAAGAGAAGGTCGAAATATCAGGGCTTTGGAAGCAGCAACCGGAGTAGAAATTGTTGTTGACGATACGCCCGAAGCAATTATTCTTTCGGCTTTTGACCCTGTTCGCAGAGAGATTGCACGCTTGTCGTTGCATCAACTTGTAGCTGACGGACGAATCCACCCGGCTCGAATTGAAGAGGTGGTTTCGAAAGTTAAAAAACAGGTTGAGGAAGAAATTGTCGAAACCGGAAAACGTACTGTTATCGACTTGGGTATTCACGGACTTCACCCGGAATTGATTCGTATGGTAGGTAAGATGAAATATCGCTCTTCATACGGACAAAACTTGTTGCAACACTCGCGTGAAACAGCTAATCTTTGTGCAATTATGGCATCGGAACTTGGTCTGAATCCAAAAAGAGCAAAACGTGCCGGACTTTTGCACGATATTGGCAAGGTACCAGATGATGAGCCTGAGCTACCACACGCAATTTTAGGAATGAAGCTTGCCGAAAAATATAAGGAAAAACCAGATATTTGTAATGCAATTGGTTCTCACCACGATGAAGTAGAGATGACTACACTGTTGGCACCTATCGTGCAAGTGTGTGATGCTATATCGGGAGCACGCCCGGGAGCAAGACACGAAATTGTGGAAGCTTATTTGAAACGATTGAACGATTTGGAAAACCTTGCACTGTCGTATCCCGGAGTTATTAAGACATATGCTATTCAAGCAGGTCGTGAACTTCGTGTTATTGTTGGTGCTGATAAGATTGATGACCAGGAGGCAGAAAAATTATCAATGGATATAGCTAAGAAAATTCAAACAGATATGACTTATCCGGGTCAAGTGAAGATTACAGTAATCCGTGAGACCAGATCGGTTAGTTATGCGAAATAATTGATTGTGTTGCTTAAACACAACAGATAAATAAAAATAAAATCCGCAACAAGATTATAAGCTTGTTGCGGATTTTATTTAGAACTGGTTAAAAAAATCCACTTATTTGAAAAAACTCTCAAATAAGTGGATAATATAATTATTTAGTTTATAAAGCTGCTGTGCTTTATTCTAACGTTGGACCTGCGGGTATTAATGCTTTACCTGCCTCGTTTGTAGTAAACTTATTGAAGTTTTTAATAAATCTTCCGGCAAGATCTTTTGCTTTTTCGTCCCACTCCTTAGCATTGGCATAAGTGTCGCGTGGGTCAAGAATATTAGTATCTACTCCGGGTAGTTCTGTTGGAACTTCAAGTCCGAAGTATGGAATTTTTTTGGTTTCAGCTTTATCAATAGAGCCATCCAAAATAGCATCGATGATTCCGCGTGTATCTTTTATAGAAATACGTTTGCCTGTTCCGTTCCATCCTGTGTTAACCAAATAAGCTCTTGCTCCTGATTTTTCCATTCTTTTTACTAATTCTTCTGCATATTTAGTTGGATGCAACGATAAAAATGCCTCACCAAAGCAGGCTGAGAATGTAGGAGTAGGTTCGGTAATTCCTCGCTCGGTACCTGCAAGCTTCGCTGTAAAACCTGAAAGGAAATAGTATTTGGTCTGCTCGGGAGTAAGTATAGATACCGGAGGTAATACTCCAAAAGCATCGGCTGATAGGAAAATAACCTGATTAGCTGCCGGTCCTTTTGATTTTGGTTTTACAATATTCTCTATATGATAGATGGGATAGGAAACACGGGTGTTTTCCGTAACAGATTTATCGGCAAAATCTATTTTTCCCTCTTTGTCAAGAGTAACGTTCTCTAACAGTGCATCTCTTTTGATGGCGTTGTAAATATCGGGTTCAGCCTCTTTGCTTAGGTTGATAACTTTGGCATAACAGCCTCCTTCGAAATTGAAAATTCCTTCATCGTCCCATCCATGCTCGTCATCACCAATAAGTAATCGTTTCGGATCTGTTGAGAGAGTTGTTTTCCCTGTTCCCGAAAGTCCAAAAAAGATTGCGGTGTTCTCACCATTCATGTCGGTATTGGCAGAGCAGTGCATCGAAGCCATACCTTTTAGCGGCAGATAGTAGTTCATTAAAGAGAACATACCTTTCTTCATTTCACCTCCATACCATGTGTTGAGGATAACCTGTTCTCTGTCGGCAAGATTAAAAACAGTTGCTGTTTCGGAGTTTAATCCCAGTTCTTTATAGTTTTCTACTCTAGCTTTTGAAGCGTTGAAGCATACAAAATCGGGTTCGCCAAAATTCTTTAATTCCTCTTCGGTTGGACGGATAAACATGTTTTTAATAAAGTGAGCCTGCCATGCAACTTCCATAATAAATCTCACTTTCATTCGGGAGTTCTTATTGGTGCCGCAAAACGCGTCAACTACATACAGCCTTTTATTTGAAAGTTGCTTTACAGCCATTTTTTTTAGCTCTTTCCAACTCTCCTGCGACAAAGGCTTGTTGTCGTTTTTGTATTCGTCGGAAGTCCACCAGATAGTATCTTTTGAAACGTCGTCCATTACAAAAAACTTATCCTTGGGAGAACGACCGGTATAGATACCTGTCATTACGTTTACCGCTCCAAGCTCTGAAACTTGTCCCGTCTCAAATCCCTCTAATTCGGATTTTGTCTCTTCTTCAAATAGTTGTTCGTATGAAGGGTTGTGTATGATTTCGATTACATCCGAAATACCATACTTCTGCAAAGTGTTTTTATCTAATTTTGTCATAAGGATAGATATTTATTTGTTAAGATGTTAATTGTTTTCTATTGTTCTATACTATATTGTTATATAGCAGAATTACAAAAGTAAGGATATTTCGCAAATAATAAAAAGTAATCGAACTATTTTTTCATTGTATAGATTTTATTTAGTTGCACTATGCTTCTAAATTAAAAAAGCACTTGCCAATTACTATTGACAAGTGCTTTACTTTACAGTTGTGATCAGGCTGGGATTCGAACCCAGGACCCACAGCTTAGAAGGCTACTTGTATATATATTGCTTGTTTATTGCATATTTA
>CAYFUW010000026.1:0-23992 GCA_964346495.1 uncultured Dysgonomonadaceae bacterium | reverse complement strand
ATAGACTTAGGTTTATTTAGAACAAAGAACAAAGAGCAAAGAATAAAGACAATTAGGATTTACGAATTACGATTTTATTTAATATGCAAATTTGATAATATGCCAATGTGCCAATGTTTATAGTTGACGAGTTTTTAGTAAACAACTAATTAGCTACAAAGTAGCAAAATATTTGTAGTTATTGTCAATTATTGCAATTATAAGGTACAGATGGAACATCCCGATTTAACGGGAGTACCGTAATATAAAAAAGTACACTCATGCTTCCGCGCGAATCCTTTCGCGTGATAATAGTCCATTGTAACATGTGGCATTTCAGAGCGTAGCATAGATTCTGATTAGCAAAGCGATTTCGGGAAGACTTTGTACAAAAAGAATAAATTTCGTGGAACAATAATTCTTACATGATTATCTGCAATATCTTTTTAGTTTATGACACTGCAACCAACCGTTAAATGCGGTTTGTTGCATTAAGTAGTACAACAATCATTATTAAAAGCTGTAGTCAACGGGACGAACGGACTTAAAGCCGTTAGTTTCTTTGCAAGAAATAATTAGTAGTATCAAAACGTGCTTTTACACCCATAACGACCTCTTATTAAGCACTGTACATTTTTTCTTTTTCATAACTGACAAAATTATTCCAAAAAGCTCCAGTGACTAAATCCTTGAAGTTCATAATGACAATCTATATTTATACAATTATAAAACAAATAAGCATAAAAAAAAGGAATTTTTTTACTTATATTAGATGAATCAATATTCCAATTAATTTCCATATTAATATTTCTCTGTTTATTTAAATAATCATTGTCAACAATTACCCTCAAAGCATAAGCTCGTACCTTATATATTTTATACAGATGGACTGTATCATTTTCAAGAATAAAATACGAACAGTCTTTAGGAAAATCAGTTTCGTATGTAATCGTTTTATTATTTATATAGCTATCAACATAATCATTGAATGGAGGAAGCATATACACTTCAAGATTTTTGTAATCTGGACATTTAAGTGTTGAACTCACATTTTTTTCTTCCATTAAAGAAATATTAGAATCTATTTTTAAAGTAAAATAAAATGATTGGGTATGATAATCTATCATTTGTTGAAATGGTTTCCCACTTTTTCGTAAAATTTCATTTTTTATTTTATCTGAAATTTCTTTTTTCAAAAATTGTTTGACACATAAACCCTCAACAAAAACTGAGTCTTGCGAAAAACATATATTTATCACAATGGAAAAACAGAATAATGATATTATTATTTTTTTCATATGCTTACCTCGTTCTTACTATACCCAAAGAGCCAACCCGAGGCTTATTAACTCTGTTTATAATAATTTGTGTGCCTTTTTTATCTACACGTGGATAACTATCAATTTTCATAGTCGTTCCAAGCTGATTTTCGAAAGTAATTGAAGAGTTTTGCGACATTATATTTGTGTTATCATCATGATCCAAATCTAAATTGTGACCTATTTCGTGAATATATGTTCCTTTTATTATAGCATTACCATTCATTCCATTCTCAACTCCCTTTTCGATATTTACAGAATTTATATCCACTCGCCACCCGTTTGCAGAGCCAAATTCGTCTCCTCTTCCACCTTCATTTGGTCTTGTTCCCAAAGCGTTACCATATGAAACATCCTGTCCATCAACATTTGTAAAAATATCTCCAGTTACAGCCCTACCAACATCATCAACTCCTTTAGCTGCTAAATTATATTTAACATAAGAAATTGATCCATCTGTATTTTTTATTTTCACACCTACTTTCCCTCCTAATTTATTGTATGAATCTATTGCACTATTTAACCCTTTCAGTTGATTTTGGTTAAGTTCACCATTTTTATAGTAGTAATTTGCTGTAATAATATAAGGATCTTCTTTTGTTCCCGAACCTGTTACCATTCCGTCTCGCCCATCCGGGTCAATGAACCTTACAGGATTATTCACACAATACACATACGGACTTATACTATAATATTTTTCTGCATACGGATCAATTGTTAAAAACTTCTTTTCATTAGGATTGAATACAAGAACTTTTATCGTATTTTCATTCTCATCAAACAGAGTAAGAGACAGAGAGTTCTTGTCAAACTCTGCATAGCGTATTTCACTATCAATGTCTGTATTTACTACTTTGAATTGCAATTGAGGCAATTCAATCATCGATCTCACGCTTTGTTTATGCAAAAAATGATCGTAAGGTGTTTGTGCAAAAACAATCAATGTAAAAAATATTACTGCACTTAATGTCAAAATTAGCTTTTTCATTTCAATAATGTTATTTATTAGAGTCTATATCATCGTTTTCGATGCTTAATTGTTTCTGCTTATCACTTATGTGATTGATAGATTTTTCGTAATCTTCATCTTTCATGGTGGAATATCCTATTTCAGAAATATATTTAAAAGCAGCATCCATAATTTTAAACTCTTCCATTAGTTCTGGATAGGGAACAAGTTCTCTAAAACTATTCAATCCCATATCTATCATTTTGTTTCTCAATCGAAACTGTAAATCATTTGCTTTGCATATTTGCAACTGGCTATTCGGATAATATTGTAAACCTATTTCATAACATTTTCTGACGAAATCATCGGAATATCTTCCTGTTTTTTGTTCGTAAAAACACAACAAGTCGTATATGAGATAAGCAACAGATTCAACATCTGACAGAGGTTTCATAAACAATCCGCTTCTTATTGCAACTTCGGAAACATTGAAGGTTTCCATTATAAAACTTGACCGAGAAAATGAACCTGTGGTCATTTCTAAATTCCACCAATTACCTTCTTCGTCTCTGTGTTTTACATAGCAATGCATCGGAACAATTGCAATAAACGCCTCTGCTTCAACCTCATCGGCTAAAATTTTATACAAGTAGGGTAAGGCTCTGCAATTTCCTCTCTTTGTTTTTAAAAGACGCGTTACCATAACACTTTCAAAATCTGTATCGCTCATAAAGTTCTCGAAATCATATCGGTACGGTCGAAAATTATTCTCAGGAATACTATCAGACATATAGGTAAACACAGCCCAATTACCCGCTGTTTTGTACTGTCGTAAATTGCGGTCATCAATCATTTTATTAAGAATGGGCTTAATTCTCAACAACTCGTTATTATATTCTTCCCAATTGATAGAACCTTCATAATAAGCATTTTCCACAAGAAAAACGGCTCTTTTGAAACTCAATGGTTTTTCTCCTTTCAAAATTTGTTCAATTTCGTCTATTGCAATATCAAAATAGTTTTGAATATTAACAGGAACAGGCTGCTTTATAGCACTTCTATTCTTTTGAAAATCAGACATCCCTTGTTCTAAACTGTATGACTGAGCGTTCAACTGAAGAACACAAATTAATGATAATAAGTAAATTATTTTTTTCATTCTTACCGAAACTTATGTGACAAACATTAGTCTATTTTTTATATATCTTATTTTTTTACAAAATTTTATTGTCAGTTATTATAACGTAAACCGAAATTAATACCATTTTACAAATATACATATTTTTTTATTCCCTAATAATAAATAACCATTTTCCACTTTAAAATTTCAACAAAACAACTGTTTATAAGAATATTAAAAAAAGATATTATAATGCACACTATGTATTTTACGGACTGACAAATTCTTTCAGCGTAATAGAAAAATGAAATGATATATATGTTTTTTTTGTTAATTTTGCAGCCCAATATTTCGTGAAAGAATAAATCTCAAACAAACATTTCATTTTAATTCAAACAACAATATGAATTACCTCATCACAATCGGATTACTTATTTTATCCAATATCTTTATGACTTTTGCCTGGTATGGGCATCTTAAGCTTGCAGAACATTCATGGTTTAGCAAATTGCCACTTTTCGGAGTTATTATTTTTAGTTGGCTTATTGCTTTTTAAATACTGTTTTCAAGTCCCTGCAAACCGCATCGGATTTGAAGGTAACGGTGGAGCATTCTCCCTCGTACAACTAAAAGTAATACAAGAAGTTATAACACTTGTTGTGTTTGTTGTTTTTTCGTCAATCGCTTTTCAGACCCAACTAAAAACCAATCACCTGATAGGGTTTGTGTTTTTGGTATTAGCGGTCTATTTTATTTTTAAAGGATAAAAACGTGCAAATATCCCATAATTCAAAAATCATAACTACCTTTGTTGCATAAACATAAAAACTCATTAGATGGATATAAAGAAAAAGCTTTTAGGATTGACTCTTAACGAAATCACCGAAATTGTTCTAGAAAACAAACTCCCAAAATTTACCGCGAAACAAATCGCAGATTGGATATATGTAAAACGAGTGAAAAGTATCGACGAAATGACCAATATATCTCTAAAAAACAGAGAGTTATTGTCAGAAAAATTCACCGTTGGGCGTTCTGAACCGACAAATATTCAAACATCGGTAGATGGCACACAAAAAATGTTGTTTGAAACAGATAACAATCAATTTATAGAAGCTGTTATCATTCCTGATAATGACAGAGTTACTCTTTGTGTATCTTCGCAAGTCGGATGTAAAATGAATTGTGATTTTTGCATGACCGGAAAAATGGGTTTTAAAGGCAATTTATCTGCAAACGAAATCATCAACCAATTATATTCTGCACCAAATTCCGAAAATATCACAAATATAGTGTTTATGGGCATGGGCGAATCGTTGGATAACTACGACAACGTTATGAAAGTTATCAATATCTTAACTTCCGACTATGCACTCGCTTGGAGTCCAAAACGAATAACACTTTCAACAATCGGCGTTATGCCAAAGCTAAAACAGTTTATTGAAGAGAGTAGTTGTCATTTGGCAATAAGTTTGCACAGCCCATTTTCGGAACAACGACAAAAATTAATGCCGATTGAAAAAACCTATAATATAGAACAAATTATAGACTTACTCAGAAATTACGACTGGGAACATCAAAGACGACTATCTTTTGAATATACAATGTTTCAAGGAGTTAACGACTCGTTGCTGCACGCAAGAGAATTAGTAAAATTATTATCGGGATTGACTTGCCGCGTAAATCTGATTCCGTTTCATAAAATTCCGCAAAGCGACTTAACGCCAAGCAGCGAAGACGATATGATAAAATTTAGAGATTACATCACATCCAAAGGTATTATATGCACTATTCGCACATCACGCGGACAAGATATTTCGGCTGCATGCGGCATGTTATCGACTGAAAACGAACGAAATTAACACGAAAAAAAGATAAATAATTTTAAATAGGGGCAAATTGTTTTATTTCGTATCGAATTATTGTATTTTTGTTTAATTAATCCCTAAATTACACAATTATGAGAGCTATCAATTTTATTTTAGCAATAGCGGCAACAGTTATTTTGTTTGTCTCATGTGATGGTGGCACATTTCTATCTGCATCTGCTACCACTAACGAAGTTTTGGTAATAATGGATGATAAAGATTGGGACGGAGTGGCAGGACAAGCACTTTTCGATGTTCTCAATTCTCCTTGTAAAGGGCTACCTCAAACAGAAGCAAACTTTAAAATTTTGCATATCGAACCCGAGAACTTTTCGAACACCTTTAAAATGGCAAGAAATATTATCATACCCGAGATATCAAATATCTACTCGATACCTAAAATATCTTCGGAGTTTGACAAGTATGCTATCGGGCAAGTAATTATGACAATTAGAGCATCAGATAGTACTGCTTTTGCCAATTTTGTAACAGAAAATCAAGATATTATAGTCAACTACTTCATCAAAAAAGAGATGGAGAGAACTTCTAAATGGTTGATTGAATCATCCGGTACTCCTCAATCACGTTTTGAAGAGACTTTTGGCATCAACATTCACTATCCGAAAGGAATTTCAAGCACATACACCAAAGAAAACTTCTTTTGGGCAACAAACGATGCTCCACAGTCACGACAAGATATTGCAATATTTCAATTTCCCTACACCACCGAAACTGTTTTTGAAAAAGATTCGCTAATCACTATCAGAAATCATTATTTAGGACAACATATTACGGGAGCTGCAGAATCACGTATGTCAACAGCTATGATTCCTATGGAACCGGAATACGAAAGAATGGAAGTTGACGGAATTTTCCGTGCTCAACTGCGTGGTCTGTGGGAGATGACTAACGACATGATGGGCGGTCCATTTGTTATGCAAGCTTTTGTAAATCAAGAGACAAATATGGTTATTGTAGTTGATGTATTTGTTTTCGCACCCGAAAAGAATAAAAGAAACCTGATTCGAAACATGGAAGCATCACTATACACAATACGAATTCCCGAAAAAAAATAAAAGACAAGAATCAATATATGAGTGAATTAATTAAAGTAGGTATTTCGCATGGCGATACCAACAGTATAAGTTACGAACTATTACTAAAAACATTTTCAGACGAACGTATAACCGAAATATTAAACCCAATTGTTTACGGCTCATCGAAGTCCGCTTCTTACAACAGAAAGGTCTTAAACTGCAAGCCGGTAAACTTCAACATTGTAAATCAGGTAGAACAATGCCTTGAAGGCAGAGTAAACTTGATTAATTGCATAAAAGAAGAAGTAAAAATAGAGTTGGGGAAGCCAAGTCCCGAAGCCGGAGAGTCGGCATTTATGTCGCTTAGCTGTGCAGTTGAAGACTTAAGGAATGAAAAAATAGATGTATTAGTTACTTTGCCAATAAATAAAGATACAATACAATGTAACGATTTTCAATTTCCGGGGCACACCGAATATTTGGAAGATAACTTTGCAACAGGTGGCGAAAAATCACTGATGATACTTGTAGATAACAATTTACGCATTGCACTTGTAACAGGACATCTACCCATTTCGGAAGTATCTAAACATATATCTCAAAATGACATTGTTGAAAAGATTGGAATTTTAAACCATTCGTTACAACGTGATTTTGGAATCGATGCACCTCGAATTGCAGTGCTTTCACTTAACCCACATTGCGGAGAAAACGGACTTTTGGGTAAAGAAGATAAAGAAATTATAGAGCCTGCAATAAAACAAGCTCAAGAGGCAGGAATATTATGCGTAGGTCCTCTGTCTGCTGATGGATTTTTCGGTGCCGGAAGACATAAAGAGTTCGATGCTATTCTTGCAATGTATCACGACCAAGGCTTAATTCCGTTCAAAACTCTATCTATGGAAACCGGAGTCAATTTCACTGCAGGATTGCCTATTGTTCGCACATCTCCTGCACACGGTACAGCATATAATATTGCCGGAAAAGGAGAAGCATCAGACGAGTCGTTCCGTCAAGCTATTTATATGGCTGTTGATATTTTCAAAAACAGAAAAATGTACGACGAAGCACGTGCAAACCCTCTTCACAAAATGTATTTCGACAGAGGAAAGGATGATGAAAAATTAGACCTAACTGCTGAGGAAGAAGAGAATTAGTATAAAAGTAGTTTAGATATTTAAAAAAGCTGAGTTCTTATATGAGAGCTCAGCTTTTTTAATTGTGAGTTTCGAGTATTGGATGGGCAACTAAACAACAACTACAAATATTTTGGCTACTCTGTAGTTTTATAGATTGCTAACATTAGCATATAAAACTAGTTTCCTTGTCTACTAAAACCTCATCAACTATAAATATTGACACATGGCATATTTACATATTAATAACTAACGCAAGTTCGATGTAAGACCAAAATGCAACAATTGGGAAATCATTGCTGTCCGATAAAAAATATCTCATCGCCTGAAAGGCGAGATTTCCATAACCTCGCTATCGCGCGAATCCTTTCGCGTGATAAATAATACCACACGATAGAATCGTGCGGTAGCGTGGAGCAGCTTGCGGTGAGACAATCGACACTAGAACCCTGCCTGAAAGGCACCGATATTCATCGGCACAGGCAGTACTTTATAAAAGTCCAACCACTTCGGGTTGAAGGGTTGGGGGCATATTTATACCGTAAGCTACGCTCCGCTTGCATACGGTTATGAAAGTTTGGCTTTCCAAGCCACTTATTTCAAAGAATTACTAAAATCGTTTACAATAAATCATTTCAGAGTAATATGAAAATGTTTGTCGGACAGCAATATTGGAAAACAAGGTATGCTATGTGTGGTTGTCCTATCAGTTGCAAGTTTCTCACTTCCCGAAAACGTTCTGGAAAACAACTGCAGTTTAAAACTACAATTAATAAAACTAACAGCTATCTCTCAGTGGCAAAGCAACTTTCTCTCCACTGATTGTATGTTTCAAAGCAGATAATAGTACGCAGGCACAAGTTACCGCTCCGCTCAAACTTACGCCAATTAGGAGATTCTATTGTGTGCTATTATTAATCATGCGAAAGGATTCGCGCGATATCGACCTAAAATATTACTCTTCGGGTAAAGTTAGTTGACAAGTTTCAAAAAAATACGTCCCACAAATTACTTTGCAGGACGTACATATTAAAGAAACTAAGTTTGTATTATTTCTCGTTTACACGGAATGTTTCATCGCCATCGGCAAAGAATTTAACGATTTGGTTAGCTGCAGCCAATCCAGCGTTAACGTTTGCTTCACCTGTTTGAGCACCGCATTTTTTAGCAGAAGCTAAATAGCGTTTTCCAAATTTTTCCGCCATTTCTGCATCGTTTCCGGGTTTAATGTCGGTTGCATATTTAAATTTAGGACGTTCTTCCATTATACGTACCATGTCAGCCTCGTTAACAACCTCTTTTCTGGCAGTATTAATGATAATACCATTTTCCGGCAATTTGCTCATCAACTCATAGTTGATACTTCCTTTTGTTTGGTCATTAGCCGGCATGTGTAATGATACGATTTCACTCTTTTCGTATAACTCTTCGGGTGATTTTACTCCTGTTACGTTGTACGGTTTTCCAATTTCAGGATTGCGGGCAAGCGATGGTGAGAAAGCATAAACTTCCATTCCAAATCCGTTAGCAATTTGAGCTACTAATTTGCCAATATAACCGAAAGCGTGCAAGCCTAATTTTTTACCTCTTAATTCAGAACCTGAAGTTCCATCAAATCCTGAGCGAGTAAGGTTAAGTAGCATACCAAATACAAGTTCTGCTACCGCATTTGAGTTTTGTCCCGGTGTGTTCATTACACAAACGCCGTTAGCTGTTGCAGCAGCCAAGTCCACGTTGTCATATCCTGCACCTGCACGAACTACAATTTTTAATTCTTTAGCAGCGTCAAGTACTTCTTTATCGATAATATCGCTACGGATAATGATAGCATTTGCAGTTTCAACAGCTTTTAAAAGTTCACTTTTATCGGTATATTTTTCCAACAAAACAGCCTCATGTCCTGCATTTTCAATAATTTCTACAATTTGTTTTGTTGCTGCGGGAGCAAATGGTTTTTCTGTTGCAATTAAAATTTTCATGATGTAATAAATATTTTTTTGGATTATGATTTAATAAAAAAGTGTTGCCATTGGCTTTTTGAAATTTTCAGGTTTCAAAAAGCCAAAGGCAATCATTAAAAAAGTACTATTAGTATTTGCTTTCGAATTCTTGCATGCAAGCTATAAGTGCTTCTACAGCTTCAACAGGACAAGCATTGTAAATAGATGCGCGGAAACCTCCTACTGAACGGTGTCCTTTAATTCCAACCATACCTTTTTCTGTAGCAAATTTCAAGAAATCAGCTTCTTTGTCTTTATGTTCTTCGCTCATTACAAAGCAAACGTTCATCATAGAGCGGTCTTCTTTAACAGCTGTACCTTGGAACATTTTATTGCGATCGATTTCAGCATACAACATGTCTGCTTTTTTACGGTTGATTTTATACATTGCTTCTACACCGCCTAACTCTTTAACCCATTTCAATGTTTCGTGCATAACGAAAATTGGGAATACAGGAGGAGTATTGAACATTGATTTGTTACGCTCTTCTGTATCGCAATGAGTAGCATAGTTTACCATTGTTTGCAGGTTGCGTCCTGACTGTCCTAATAAGTCTTTGCGGATAATAACGAAAGTAACACCTGCAGGACCTACGTTCTTTTGTGCTCCACCATAGATAATTCCATATTTACTAACATCTACCGGACGGCTCAAAATATCAGAAGACATATCAGCTACTACTGGGATTGGAGAATCTATATCTTCTTGAAGGGCAGTACCATAAATGGTGTTGTTGCTTGTAACATGGAAATAGTCTGCATCTGCCGGAATAGTGTAGTTTTTAGGTATGTATGTGTAGTTTTTGTCTTCTGAAGAAGCAACAACTTCTACATCGCCATAAAATTTAGCTTCTTTGATAGCTTTTTTCGCCCAAACACCTGTTTGCAAGTATGCTGCTTTTGTTTTCAACAAGTTTGCTGGTACGGTAAAGAATTGTGTACTTGCACCACCACCCAAGAACATTACTTCGTAGTTTTCAGGGATATTCAACAATTCGCGCCAAAGGTCTGCTGTCTCTTTCATAATACGCTCCCATCCCGGTGTACGGTGAGAGATTTCAAGAATACCGATTCCGGTTCCGTCAAAATCACGAATAGCTTCGATAGCTGACTCAACAGCTGGTCTTGGTAATACGCATGGACCTGCGTTAAAATTGTACTTCTTCATAATTAATAATTTTTTAATAAATTGTTATATAAATATTTTACTTAATTCTATTTTTGGGTTGAGTTCAAAAATCAAATCTTGTTTTCCGCAACAAATTTACAAATTTTTTCTCAATATTAATAGTAAAAACTGAAATATATTTCATCCAATCACTTATCGAGCAAAAAAAGAGTAATCCCATTACTCGCAAGAAGCCAAAACCTACTATCCTTCAAGATTTAGCTCTTTATATTTGAGTAATTTTGCAACTCCTCTTTACGCCATTTTATACTTTATTAACCAATCTATATCTTCCTTATTCTCACTCCTCTGACAAAATGACACTCACCCTTTTCCAAAATCAAATCGGCACGAAAGCGAGTCGGAAGTATATTTTGCTCAAGATTGGGTAAGTTTATGGTATCCCAAATCTCGTTAGCTGTTGTTATCAACTCCTCTTCGGAGTATGATGCAAATCTGTGAAAATATGAATCTTTATCTTGGAATGCAGTCTCTTGTAGCTTTTTAAAACGCTCTATATACCAACTCTTTATGTCTCTGGAATTTGCATCAACAAATATCGAAAAATCAAAAAAGTCGGAAACGAATACTCTGCGACGAGGTTTTTTATTCAAAGATACTTGCAATACATTTATCCCTTCTACGATAAGAATGTCGGGTTTCTCAAATCGATGTATCTCATCCGGAATCACATCATAATAAAGATGAGAATAAACCGGAGTTTCCAACAGTTCGCGACCAGATTTCACTGCCGATAAAAATGCAAGCAATGCCTTTGCATCATAGCTTTCGGGAAATCCTTTTTTATTTAAAATTCCGTTTTCTTCTAAAACTGCATTTGGATACAAGAAACCATCGGTTGTAACCAACTCAACTTTAGGCTTTTCGGGCAACATCGAAAGCAGTTTTTGCAATACACGCGCCGTTGTACTTTTTCCAACAGCCACACTGCCTGCAATGCCGATAATATATGGAATTGTCTGACTAGGTTTTTTGAAGAAAACATCCCGCTCATTATGCAAATTGCGGTAATGTGTTATTTGAATTTGAAGCAGCCTGATCAACGGCATGTAAATATCTTCAACTTCATCCATAGTGAGCGGTTCGTTTAGCGCGCTAAGCTGGGTCAGGTCAATATCGGCAACCGGAAAACTGGGGTGCTCTTCCAAACTGCACCACTCTTTTCTTGTAAATGCTCTAAACGGCGAATAAGTTACACTATAGGGTGTACGAGTCATAATTAATCTGTTTATGCTTGCAAATATACACAGTTTAATAATATTTGACCACTCTTTTCAAGAAAAGATAAAGAAAAAAGATTTATATATCAGGCTTATATAAAAACGGGGGCATTTTTTAACAGAAATTGTGTATTGGGGGGGGTAATTAAAAAATTTGTTGTACATTTGTCGGTGTAAACTTTATAATTTAAAACTCAACTGTATTATGAAAAAGATTTCAAACTTAATTACTGCTTTATTGCTTTTGCTTATTGTTGTACCAGCAAAAGGACAAACAACTGAAGAGGCGGCTTATTCATCGGGTGCGAGCGTGTTGTTCGGAATATTGGAAAAAGTAACAATTAACGACAATGGCGAAAAGGAAGTTTGGGGCTTCACTCAAAGCGAAAATGGCGATCCTTTCGGATTATCTGTAGTTTTTAAAGATGCTAATGGTGAATATTATCTGACTTCTGCAGAAATTCAAGACTATTTTTTATTTGCAACAGAAGGCGATGCAGTACAAGTAGAAGGTATTTTTACTACACAAGTTGCAGGAGAAATTTTGTCGGTTATTCCTACACGTATCAGCTGCTATGGAAAAGTGTTTAACGGCACACTTAACGTTTGCCCAAATCCCGCATCATCTATTCCGGTTTTTCCCGGATTGGTTTACTCGTTCACAAAAGAAAATAGTGAACTTGACTTCCTTATTGCAGACAATCGCGGATTCTTCTATTTTGATGATGGTGGTGATTTAGAGCTGCTTGGAGAAACATACGCGTTGGGCGAAACTGTAAATCTGCACGGCACTCTATCGCAACGTTGGGACCTAAACGGAAATATTTATGCCGATATTTTGGTAATTGAAACTGCTCCTTCAAAAATAGAAACTACAGAAGCTGAAAATGTTCTGTCTTTTGAAAGAGATAACGGACAAGTAACCGTTCACTCAACACTTGGGATAAATAAAATTTCGGTTTACGATATGAGCGGAAGAGTTCTATTTCAAAAAAGATACAATTATTCCGCAAACAGCTCCACTTTTAATATAGACACAAATCAGAGTGTGGTTGTTTCAGTTGTAACAGAAAATGGGAAACATTTTTCAAAAGTAGTGCTAATCTAAAAGATATTTAAACCAAATATATAAGCGGAGTCAAAATTTTGACTCCGCTTTTTATTTATTATTTCAAATAATAGAGACGCCATAATATGACGTCTCTACGTAACCAAAAAAACTGTATATAAGTATCTTATATCTTAAATCTTGTTTCTTAAAAAAACATTTACAACAACTCCACACTTCTCTTGATAAAGTTACTCAAAGCCTCTCCTTTCAGCATACCGTTTGACAGTAATGCCAAATCTATTATCTGTCTCAGTTTCTGATTTTCTGAAGCATAAGCAGCCACATCATCTTTCTCCTTATCTTGTACATCTTCTTTAATCTGTTTTACCAACGGATGCTCAACATTCAGAATAACCTGGAACATATTCGGCATATCGCCATAGAATCCCATTCCGGCTTGCATTGCCGACATCTCTTTCATACGTCTCGAAAACTCATTTTGAGTGATTTGTATCGGCTTGCCGTTCTCACCTAAAGATTTAAAATCTATAATAAAATCAGTTTTTTCAATCACAGGAAGTTGCGATTTTACCGCCTCAATCATATTCTCTTTCTCTTTATCGGAAAGCTCTACCTGACTTACCTCTTCCTTTTCGATAATATGCTCGATAGTATCGCTGTCAACTCGCACAAAACGAGCTTTATCTAACTTCTGCTCCAACAGTCCCATCCAATGCACATCGAGCTGACCATCCATAATAAGCACATCGTAGCCCATCTCTTTTGCCGACTCGATAAATGTGTATTGTTCGGTTTTATCGTTGGCATACAGATAAACAAGATTACCGTTTTTATCTGTTTGATTTCCTTCAATCAACGATTTGTACTCATCTAATGTAAAGTATTTATTGTCTAAGTTTTTCAACAAGCTAAACTTTGCAGCTCTGTCGTAAAAATTCTCTTCGGTAAGCATACCATACTGAATAAAAATCCTTAGACTATCCCATTTCTCTTCAAATTGTTGACGATCTTTCTTGAAAATCTCTTCTAACTTATCTGCAACTTTTTTAGTGATATGGTTGGAGATTTTCTTTACATTATGGTCGCTTTGCAGGTAAGAACGGGAAACGTTAAGCGGAATATCGGGTGAGTCGATTACACCGTGCAACAAAGTCAAAAACTCAGGAACAATACCTTCAACCGAATCGGTAACGAAAACCTGATTGCTGTAAAGCTGAATCTTGTTTTTCTGTAGTTCAATTGTGTTTTTTACTTTTGGGAAATATAAAATACCCGTTAAATTGAACGGATAATCCACATTTAAGTGAATCCAGAATAGCGGTTCCTCGAAACTCATTGGATAGAGGTCGCGATAGAATTTCAGATAATCTTCATTTTCGATATTTGCAGGCATCTGTTTCCAAAGCGGATCTGCATCGTTTATCACGTTATCTTCGTCCGTATCAACATATTTGTCATCTTTCCACTCCTGTTTTTTACCAAAAACAATCGGAACAGGTAGGAATTTGCAATATTTATTCAGAAGTGATTCGATTTTGCTCTTTTCTAAAAACTCTTCGTTTTCGCTGTCAATATGAAGTACAATATCGGTTCCTCTTTCGGTTTTGTCTGCTTTTTCCATCGTAAACTCGGGATTTCCATCGCAAGACCATTTTACCGCATCCTCTTCATCTCTATACGATTTGGTTATGATTTCCACCTTTTCGGCAACCATAAATGTAGAGTAAAAACCGAGTCCAAAATGACCGATAATCGCATTTGCGTTATCTTTATATTTATCGAGAAACTCGTTTGCCGACGATAAAGCAATCTGATTGATATATCTATCAACTTCGTCGGCACTCATACCAATTCCGCTATCAGAAATTGTGATAGTTTTTGCATCTTTATCGATTGCGATTCTCACGGAAAGGTCTCCCAAATCTCCTTTAAACTCACCCATATCGGAAAGAGTTTTCAGTTTTTGAGTTGCATCTACCGCATTGGAAACTACTTCACGAAGAAATATTTCGTGGTCACTATAAAGAAATTTCTTAATAATGGGGAATATATTATCGGTGGTTACCCCAATTTGTCCTTTTTTTATCATATCTTGTTCGTTTGATTATTGTTTTTATTATATCTGAAATGCAAATAGTATGCCATTTGTGATAGTTTTGAGTCAGAAGTATGTAGTCTTTAGTGTCAATGCCTGAAATACGTTGACCGCTGAAAGCATTTTTTGCTTTATTAAAAAATTACTCAAAACTAATTACTCCAGCTCGCGCCATTCTGTGAATGGTGTGTTGTGAAGCAAACAGTTGCCTTCAGCAGACACGTTTCGACAGACTCAACGACTGCGCTTTCACAAAAGTCTATCAGCAGGAGAAAACAGATTATCAAATACTCCCACTCCCTAAGTCACAAAGTCACCCTCTCGCAACTTTTAATTTTTCACTATATGGTTTTCAGAAGTCGGGATTGCAAATCCCTCCGACAAGTAAACACGTAATATTCCACCCCATAACACGAAACCCGCAACACTTAAAACTACAAACTAAAAACTACAGACTAAAATTAAACCTTTTCCCACTTTTTCAATCAAACATAAAAACAAAAAAAAGATTATTATGATTACACAAATTATTAGTCCAATTTATCTCTACTTTTAACGTGATAGATATTTTTTATAGCTCATAATTGGGCAAAAAATCAGTCAAAAATCAAACTTAACACATTGATTTACAAAACGAACACCTCTAAAACGAATTTTATTAAAACAAATCAGTCGCATTTCGAACAAAAAAAATTGTATCGACTAAAGAAAATTCTTAAATTTGTAGTACATATTTGATGTTTTTAAAACAGAAGTTTAAAGAAACATTCTTTATGTAGTTTAACACAATCAAACAATAATAATATGGAACTTATAGGATCATTTGAAAATAGACTTTTAGGTTTACAAGATAATATGTACAATTTTGCCCTTTCACTCACAGCAGACAGAGAGGAGGCAAAAGACCTGTTACAAGAGACTACGCTTCGCGTATTAGACAACAAAGAGAAGTATTACGAAAACAGAAACTTCAAAGGCTGGGTTTTTACAATTATGCACAACATTTTTGTGAATAACTATCGTAAGATTGTCAGGAGCCAAACCATTATCGACAAAACAGAAAATCTTTATCATCTCAATCTACCGCAAGATTCAGGTTTTGACACACCCGATGGTGCATACACCATTAAAGAGATAAACAAGGCAATTTCAAGCTTTACCGAAGAGTATAAAGTGCCATTTTCGATGCACGTTTCGGGATATAAATATGAAGAGATTGCCAAACACCTGGGATTGCCTATCGGAACAGTGAAAAGCAGAATATATTTCGCAAGAAAAAGGCTGCAAGAGATGTTGAAAGACTTTAGATATTACGCAGAATAATAATTTGTAATTTTTTTCATAGCTAAAACCACGAACTGCTGTCTATAAAGCAAAACCAACCGTAATGCTTTTAGGCAGCGGTTTTTTTGATAAAAAAGTCACTTCACGCATCGGAATCTACGCTTCGTTTCGATATGATAGTAAATTTAGTGCGGCTTTGTGCCCTTTGCGACAAAACTTTGTGTTCTCTGTGGTAAAATCATTAACTATCAGCCAAGATTTTTTAACCACATAGGAACATAGGGTAAAGTAGTTTCTCGCGAAGCTCGCTAAGTCTCTCATAGATGGCAAACTCTCAATATATCTTACTAATTGTATAATTATCAAATATCCAATTGATGATAACTTTTATCTTTTATTACAATGAATAATGCAGGCTATTTTGTATTTTTGCAAACATGCAATCAACCGAAAATAATAATAGCTCTAATCTACTCGACCAACTAAACAATGCACAACGTGCTGCAGTAGAGTACTGTACCGGACCTTCACTCGTTATCGCGGGAGCAGGGTCGGGAAAAACACGTGTACTCACTTACAAAATAGCATACCTTCTCGAACAGGGACTTCCACCCTACTATCTGCTTGCACTTACTTTTACCAATAAGGCTGCAAGAGAGATGAAAGAGCGTATTGCCGAGTTGGTAGGCGAAAAGAAAGCTCGTCGGTTATGGATGGGAACTTTTCACTCCATTTTTTCACGAATATTGCGAAACGAAGCAGAAGCTATCGGCTTTCAATCAAATTACACCATTTCGGACACATCCGATTCGAATAATCTTATCAAACTGATAGTAAAAGATATGTTGCTGGATGATAAGATTTACAAGCCGAATGTATTGCATAACCAAATTTCACGGGCGAAAAACGCGCTTATCACACCAAGAATGTACGCTCAAAACAGCGAATTGCTGGAATATGACCGCATAGCGAGACGACCGCGACTTTTTGAGATATATCAACACTATCAAAACAGACTTCGTCAGTCGAACACGATGGATTTTGACGATTTGTTGCTCTATACCAATATTCTGTTCAGAGATAATCCCGAAATTTTGGAGAAGTATCGAAATCAGTTTCAATATATTTTGGTCGATGAGTATCAGGACACAAACTTTGCTCAACACCTTATCGTGAAACAGTTGGCGGAAGCACACAATCGTGTTTGCGTAGTTGGCGATGACGCACAGAGCATTTATTCGTTTAGAGGTGCTAATATCGATAATATTCTGAATTTCAAAAACTCGTTTCCCGGAACTCAGACCTTCAAATTAGAACAGAACTATCGTTCAACACAAAACATTGTCAATGCCGCTAATAGTCTGATTAAAAAGAACAAAGGGCAGATTTTTAAAAATGTATTTTCGGAAAATGAAGTCGGTGAGCCGATTGAATTGTTAAGTGCATTTTCCGACTTTGAAGAAGGACTTATCGTGTCAAACAAAATTTCTCGTATGCGATACGAAGACCACGAATCGTACGGTGATTTTGCTATCTTGTATCGCACCAATGCACAATCGAGAATTTTTGAGGATGCACTTCGCAAAAAAAACATCCCTTATCGTATTTTTGGCGGCACATCTTTCTATCAAAGAAAAGAGATAAAAGATGTTATCAGCTATTTTCGTGTTATCATAAACCCGGATGATGAAAATGCTTTCCGTCGAATCGTTAACTATCCTACTCGCGGAATTGGCGATGTAACTTTAGGGAAAATTTCAGCTGCGGCACAACGACACAATGTTAGCTTGTGGCAGATAATTTCAAATCCGTTACAGTACAATCTTGATGTAAATGTCGGAACTGCTAAGAAGATTGCCGATTTCCAATCGCTTATTGCCGACTTTATCGAGCAAGATAAATTGCTCAATGCCTATGATTTGGCAAAGATTGTTATTAAAAACTCGGGTATTGCACACGAATCGCACAAAGATATGACTCCCGAAGGGATGAGTCGGGCACAAAACATTCAGGAGTTGCTTAATGCGTTGAGTGAATTTGTATCGCAACGAATGGAGCAGGGAGAAGAAGAGAACACAAAACTTGCCGATTTTCTTTCGGAAGTCTCGCTACTTACCGACCAGGATACAAATCAGGACGAAAATGATGAAATAGTCACATTAATGACTGTTCACTCATCGAAAGGATTGGAGTTTAAACACGTGTTTGTTGTCGGCATGGAGGAAGATTTGTTCCCTTCGGCAATGGCAAAAGACGAACCACGCGGATTAGAAGAGGAGCGACGCCTTTTTTACGTGGCAATAACACGCTCAAGAGTGTCCTGCACAATAACTTATGCAAGAAGTCGTTTTAGAAACGGCAGTTTAAATTCTAGTCGGGAAAGTAGATTTATAAAAGATATTGACAAGAAATTTATAGCTTCAGAACAAGGCAGATTCGATTCGGACAACAAAGAGGGTTTCTGGGAATCGATGAAAAGCAAATCCACTTTCACGAGAAGTTCAATGCTACCAAAAGATGACGTTCAAACAGAATACGTTCCACCGAAAAAACTTACACCTATTAATCAAGCCAATGTTTCATCATCCACAAAAAAACTTTCTGACGAAGCTAACAGTCTGAAAGTAGGCAACATCATTATTCACGAACGTTTCGGACGTGGCAAAGTGATAGAGATTGAGATGTCTGGCAACGATAAACGTGCTTTTGTTGAATTTGACTCGGCAGGCAAAAAACAGCTTTTACTGAAATTTGCAAAGTTTGAGATTGTGGAATAAAAGCACATTGCGGTTAGAATCCGCATTGTGCATAAAAAACGCCTGTGTCGGAGGGATTTGCAATCCCGACATTTCTAACTATTGCTATTAACCACATAGAAACATAGTATCTTAGTGGCAATCAATAACCACGTGTAGCAAAACCTTATTACCTTATTTTTTAGTAGTGAAATAATTCACAATGTGGGCTTTCTATTTGTCACCATAATGCCCTATTGCAGATATAATCAACACTAAGACTTCCTCGTTATCAATACGATAAACAAGTCTATGTTTGCGTGTAATTCTACGCGAATATAATCCGGATAGATTGTGTTTTAGTAATTCGGGTTTTCCTGTACCTGTTGTCGGATGTTTCATAAGTTCATCTAACAGCCTTATAAGCTTGTTATATGCAGAAGCTTCCGTTTATTTTAAGGCTTGAATATCCTGTTTTGCCTGTTCGGTAAAAACAAGAGTGTATGTAATATTTTTGTTTTCCACATTCAATAAATATTACAATGATTCTAAAAAGTCATTTAGCTCCTGCTTAGTTTTTACAACGGTTGTTTTGCCCTCTTTCAAATCTTGCATTGCTTGTTCTATTTTTATTTCCATTTCGGGAGAAATAACCACATCATCGGGTGTGATAGGAGTGAGCATATATGCCCGTTTCTTTCCTCGTCTAATTATTACCTTCTGTCCCTTATCTGCAAGCTCAAAATAAGCACGTTGTTTGTCCCTAAAATCTCTACTTGTAACTTCTAATATTTTCATAATCTTTTTTAATGTGTACCAATTTGTGTACAAATATAATGTGAAACTTTTATTTAGCAAAATATTGTTTGTTACAATAACTAATCGTTACGTAAAAACACCTGTCTTATAAGCACATTGCGGTTTGAATCCGCATTGTGCATAAAAATGATATTCTTTTTTAACCACATAGAAACATAGGATAAATAAGTTTCTCCCAAAGCTCGGTTAGGTTCTCATAGATAGCCAGGGTGTGGCTTGAAGCCACACCCTGGCTTACAATTTAAAAAACAAAAAATTATCTAAAAAATATTTTTATTGTTTCAATTATTTTATACCTTTGATTTTTTGATAATGAATAAATTAAACTATACAATCTCATGAAAGCAAAAAATCCATTTAACACCATTTGCACGAAAGCTTTTGCTTTCCTGAAACTATTTGTGCAAGTTTAATTTTTACGTCTTGTGAAAAAGAACCACTGCCTTCGGATGACTCAGCAAATTTAAAGTTTTCAATCGAGATGTTAGATCCAGAAGATATCACTGATACATCTGCTACTTTAGTGGTTAAAATAAACCCAGTTGGAAAGTCTTTCTATATATATTTTGAATATCTTATGGAAGAAGAGTCAATTCTTATGGATATGGTATCCTGTTCCGGAGATCAAGAAATTATTATCAAATGTCCTTACAATAAGTTCACTCCAAATACAGAGTATCAAGTACGTGCCCGAGCTAGGGAGATGAAAAATAATCAGTTTGTTAATAACGGAATTTCTGCAACTTCTAATATTAAAACATTTAAAACATCTAATATTCCTATCATCTCTATAGTGCAGTCGAAAGCCACCTATGATGAAATTAACTTGAAACTTAAATTGATTCCCGGAGAGCCCGATGTAAAAGTGCTAGTAGAGTATATTGTTAATGGTCAAGTTTATACTAAAGGAGGTGAAAGTTACTGTGGTGATGATCCTTTAGAAATTTGTTATAAACTCGATGGTTTATCAAAAGATACAAAATACCCGGTAAAGATTAAAGCAATTGGTAAGACTGAGGTTCTTATCGACACGACTTTGGTCTCTGCGGCTGTTCAGGATTACGATGGCAACTACTACCGCACCGTGACCATTGGTAATCAAGTGTGGCTGATGGACAACTTCTGCGGCACGCACTTTGCTAATGGCGATTCAATTCTACACCTGCCAAACCCGAATGAATGGGAGGCAACTTCCACCCCGGCTTATACTTACTATAATAATGATGCTGATTTAGGCGCCATTTATGGTGGTATGTATAACCATTATGTAGCAAGAGATACAAGAGGACTAATAGAAGGTTATCATGTGCCAAATAGAGAAGAATGGAAAATTTTAGCCGAAACATTAGGTGGCTTTCTAGAAGCAGCTATAGAAATGAAGGATAATAGTGGTGCTTACTGGCCACCAAGTCCTTATTACCTTGCCACTAATTCTAGTGGTTTCACAGCTTTACCTTCTGGACGTGTGCAAGATGGTGGGTATATAGGTTTAGGGCATATTGCCACATTTTGGACTAGCGAAAAAGAATACCAATTCAATCTTGCTTTTATAGCATATATTCTATATAACAGAAACGAATTATATGCAAACAACTTTGCAAATCATTATTATACTGGCTTTTCAATTCGCTTAGTAAAAGACTGAAAAAGATAATAGTTGTCTATTACATTGTGGGCTTTATTAACCGCAATGTGCTGTGCAGATAGCAGGGCGTGGCTCCAAGCTACGCCTGACTTGTATTTAACACACCTGTCTAAAAAACTAAAAAAATCTACCGTTTTAGTTTCTCTATCACGCTTTTTCTTTGTATTTTTGTGGCATACACAATTAACACTTTATTTTACATTTCTATGGCTACAAAACCATTTTTTTATCAAGAACCATTTCCCATGTCGGAAGACAAAACAGAGTATTATCTTTTAACTAAAGATCACGTTTCTGTTGTGGAATTTGAAGGCAAAGAAGTTTTAAAAGTTGAGCCGGAAGCACTTACACTGTTGGCACAACACGCTTTTCGCGATGCCCAATTCCTGTTGCGTACATCACACCAAGAGCAATTGGCAAAAATCTTGCACGATCCCGAAGCAAGCGAAAACGATAAGTACGTAGCTCTTGCTCTGCTTCGTAATGCTGAAATTTCGGCAAAAGGTGTACTGCCTTTCTGTCAAGATACAGGAACAGCAATAATCATGGGACATAAAGGTCAACGTGTTTGGACCGATGGCAACGATGCAGAAGCACTTTCTCGCGGAGTTTACAACACGTACACCAATGAAAATCTTCGTTATTCGCAAAACGCGGCTTTCAACATGTATGACGAGGTAAACACAGGAACAAACTTGCCTGCACAGATTGATTTATACGCATCTGAAGGTGACGAATATAAATTTTTATGTTTGGCAAAAGGTGGTGGTTCGGCAAACAAAACATTCTTGTATCAAGAAACAAAAGCTTTGTTATCGCCCGGAGTTTTAGAAAAATTCCTTATCGAAAAAATGAAAGACCTTGGTACAACGGCTTGTCCGCCATATCACCTGGCGTTCGTTATCGGTGGTACATCTGTTGAAACAAACCTAAAAACTCTGAAACTGGCTACAGCACGCTATTACGACAACCTACCGACTGAAGGTAACGAACACGGAAGAGCTTTCAGAGATATCGAATTGGAAAACAGACTTAAAAAAGCAACCGAAGAGTTAGGTCTTGGAGCACAATTTGGTGGGAAATACTACACTCACGATATTAGAGTTATCCGTTTATCAAGACACGGTGCATCAGTTCCGGTTGGAATGGGAGCATCTTGTTCAGCCGACCGCAATATCAAAGCAAAAATCAATAAAGATGGTATCTGGATTGAGAAACTGGAAGACAATCCCGGACGCTTGATTCCCGAATCTATGCGTGAAGCAGGAGAAAGCGGTGGTGTTAATATCGATTTGAATCGCCCGATGTCTGAAATCTTGGCAGAATTAACTAAATATCCGGTTTCTACACGTCTATCGCTAAACGGCACTATCATTGTTGCCCGCGATATTGCTCACGCTAAATTAAAAGAGCGTATCGACAACGGTGAAGGTTTACCACAATATATTAAAGATCATCCGATTTACTATGCAGGACCGGCAAAAACGCCAAAAGGTTACGCTTGTGGTTCTATGGGACCTACAACAGCCGGACGTATGGACTCGTATGTTGATTTGCTACAATCGCATGGCGGCAGCCTTGTAATGCTTGCAAAAGGTAACAGAAGTCAGCAAGTAACAGATGCTTGTAAAAAGCATGGAGGTTTCTATCTCGGAAGTATCGGCGGACCCGCTGCAGTATTGGCACAAGACAGCATCAAGAGTTTGGAATGTATAGAGTATCCTGAGCTTGGCATGGAGGCTATTTGGAAAATTGAAGTTGAAAATTTCCCGGCATTTATCCTTGTTGATGATAAAGGAAACGACTTCTTTCAGATAGTTGCTTCGAAAGCTAAAGGCACGTGTGATTCTTGTAAATAAAAACTTAATACCACGCGAAAGGATTCGCGCGGTAGCGGTTTAATACAACAATAGTAGAGACGCGGCATGTTGAAGCGAAGCGTAAATCCCGATTTATCGGGACAGCGTTTCTAACTATAAACAGAGACGCCATAATATGACGTCTCTACAACGTAAACATGGGCATTGCGGTTATAATCCGCATTGCCCATAATTTTATACACCATACGGTTTTTACAATAGGACATTGCCGTTTCAATCGGCATTGTCCTTATAGGGATTTCATGCACAATGCGGTTTCGGTAACCGCAATGTGTCATTCTCGCAAAGCTCTTGGTAACAGAGCGAAGAGTCTGACTATTTACGATTTTAATTCTTTCTTTACTCTTTCAATTTTTGTCTTAATTAATACGTAATTAAAAGAATCCGTAGGATTCACATATTGGTAGCTACACAGAATAATCATCACCTGTTCGACTCCATACGGATTCGCATAATTCTGATATTATAGGCTACAAATTTTTCATTCCTAGCGGAATGATGCGGAGAAAATGAAAAGCCAGCTGAGCTGTATTTTTATACACCATACGGTTTTTACAATAGGACATTGCCGTTTCAATCGGCATTGTCCTTATAGGGATTTCATGCACAATGCGGTTTTGGTAACCGCAATGTGCTATTACATCA
>CAYFUW010000025.1:0-24456 GCA_964346495.1 uncultured Dysgonomonadaceae bacterium | reverse complement strand
TTAGACATATTTAGAATTAATCTAAATAAGGCAAGTCCGTTTTATTTTTAAATTATTAACCGAATCAGAAAAGAGTAACTTTTACCGTTAAATATTTTTTAGGATCTTGCCTAATATCTTCGAGTAATTTTGTTGCTGTATTAATGGTATTTGTTAAGCTATCATGCATTTCTGTATTGTTTAGAAGCAATCCCGCAGTATTATTTGTACTGTTTAGTTGTTCTGAAAGTGCTTTTAAGTTTTCAACTACTGTATCAATCGATTCTATTGTTTTTTTCAAATCGGTTGCATTTATTTCGGTTGTAATATCATTTAAATTGCTTGATACATTGTTCAGATTTTGAGTAATTGCCGGTAAATCCTTATTAAGTGTGGCTATTGTTTGATTTGCATTTCTACTGGTTTGGTTTAATTCGTTTATCATTGAACCTAATCCCCTAAGTGATTCTTGCAACATAGGGTCAGAAAACAGTTTATTCATAGCTATTAATCCCGAATCTAATTGAATAAGCACCGACTCTGCTCTTGGCACCAATCTTTCTGCGGTTGTCAGCATACCTTCTTTTTGAATACCTTGTATTGTGTCACCCGGACTGTAAAACTCGGTTGTGTTATCGCTAAGAACTAAGCTTGCAGTTGATGATCCCAAAATATCGGCACCATAGGTCATTAAGCTGCCCTTTGGTATTCTGTATGATCCCTCTAAATCAAACACAATTGCGAAAGAAATCGGATTTTGTTTATAAATTGATATAGATTTTATTATTCCTATTTGAAAGCCATTTACAAATATTGGCGAAGAGACATTAAGTCCTTCAACATTTTCAAAAATAGCAACATAGGTGTTTTGTTTTTTGAATATATTTTTCCCTTTTAGGAAGTTTAGTCCAAAATATATCATTGCAATGGCTATGATACATGATACTCCTATCCAAAAATTACGGGTTAAGGTGGATTTTTTCATTTTATTCTTTTTCCGTTCTTAAATTCGACTATAAATGCATCACTAAATAGTTTTCGCACCTCTTTCAGAATTAATTCTATCTCTTCAACTCTATTTGTGTTGCCGTATGTATATTTGTATATGTCTCCATCAATATAAAAGTCAACAGGTGAGAGACCTTTAAAGTGATTTGAGTTGCTTTCTAATTTGTTTCGTGATATTAAAAATTGTACTCTATATTCTGTTTCGCCACTTTGTGATTCGTTACTGACAGTCACGTTATCCTTTTTTGTAGCATTTGTGAGGATATGATTTTTTTTGTCGTAATCTCTTTTATATTCATTAAAAGCCAGGTAGATAGAGTTTGCAAGCGACTGTTGCCCTGAAGCGCTCATCATGTAATTTTCGTCATTTCTGTTTGAAATATAGCCTAACTCTACTAATACACTTGGCATTGCAACTTCTCTCAATACTAAGAATCCGGCTTGGCGAACGTCTCTGTTTGTTCGTTTTGAGTTTTTGACAAGTTTGTCTTGTACCAATGTTGCAAAATTGATACTTTGTTGCAGATACTGACCGGACATATATTCGAAAATGATATATGATTCAGGTTCGTTTGGATTAAATCCGTCGTATTTGGTTGAATAATCTTTTTCGTAGAAAATTACAGCGTTCTCTGCCTTTGCTACATCCAGGTTGTCTTTGCTTCTGTGTAGTCCTAAAACGAAGGTTTCTACACCTTGTGGAGATGCTTTTTTTCTGTCTAATGCGTTGCAGTGCAGTGAAATAAAAAGGTCGGCATGAGCTTTGTTGGCAATTGCGGCTCTTTGATTTAGAGCTACAAACTTGTCGCTATTTCTGGTGTATATTACTTTTACGTCGGAGTGATTTTTTTCAATCAAATTGCCAAGAGCTTTTCCAACAGCCAAAACTATATCTTTTTCTTTAGATTTAGAGCCAACTGCACCCGGATCTTTCCCTCCGTGTCCGGGATCAATTACGACCGTAAACTCTTTTTTTTGTGCAAGTACTTTTTCACTTGTTGCGAAACAAGCAATTGCTAATAGGATAAGTAATAATATTTTTCGTCGTAATATCTGCATGATATATTCTTTTCTGCAAAAATAATTAATAATTTCACAAACTAAAAAGAAATTTCATACTACTGTTATAAAATTTACAGACGCAAGCTACATTAAGTGGCTTACGTCTGTAAAATAAGAATTTTGGGATGTTTTATTCACCAAAAATCTCTTGTAATTTTTTATCTAACTCTTCACCTCTTAATTCACGGGCAATAATTGTTCCTTCTTTGTCTATTAACACTGTATATGGGATATATCTAAAAGCGTAAGTTTCTACAACTTCAGTTTCCCAACCGTTTAGTTCTGACATTTGTGGCCAGGTCATATTGGCTTCTTTAATCATATTGAGCCATTTTTCTTTATCGTTATCCAAAGAAACTCCTACTATTTCAAAACCTTTATCTTTATATTTGGCATATGCTGCAACCAGATTTGGTAGTTCTCTGACACATGGTCCACACCACGCAGCCCAAAAATCGATCAAAATTACATCTGCTTTTCCTACGAATTGAGATAAAGAGATATCCTGGTCTTTTGGATCCTTCATTGTAAAGTCGATATACTTTTCGCCTACCTTTACTTTATGATATCTGTCTATCGCTTCAATAATAGATTTTACTTTATCTTTCGACTTAAAGTTTTCATTAGCCACGTTTATTATCTCTTCATATTGTTCGTAAGAAAAACTTTGGTTAAAGAAAAGATATTCTCCTAGTGGGTTTGTAATATTTGTTTTGATAAAATCTAATATAAATACTTCATAATTTTCATACAGTTCGCTACTGGCTTTATCTAATTCTGCACTTATAGAATCGGTAAGAGTTTCATTATTGAGATGTTCTACTCTTAGGTCAGCAATTTTATTTGCTTCTTCAAAAAATGATGCATATTTCTCTTTTATAGTGTTGAATTTTGTGTTTAGCCCGTTGCTCTTACCTTCTGCGCTTATTGAACAAATAGTGTCCAAAACAAATTTGAATTTTCCCGGTTCAACTACAAGCATTCTGTTGTATCCAATAGGTTTGTGAATTGCATTATACTCTTCACCTTCAACCAATAGAGCTTGTACAGATGCAAGTGAATCTACAATTCCTTCAAAGGTAAATGCATTATTCTCTATTATTGCAGAGTCTGTTTTTTCGTAAACGTTATATTCATCTGTCGGCTTCATTAAATAAACTTTCTTGCCGTTTAGATCTTGGTTCTTTACTTCACCTGTGATTTTGTAACTGTTATTATCGCAAGCCACGAAAATAAGTGCAGTCATTAAAAGAATGGATAATTTTCTCATGATTGATAAATTTTATTTTTAAAAATATGGTGCAAAGTTATATCAAATATTTATACTCAAGTGCATAAATAGTTTTTTTAATTGAAAATAGGTTTTTATAAAAACAACTTGAATCGGATTAATTGTGATTTACGAATAATGTTATTCTCCAAAAATTTCTGCTAATTTTCCATCTAATTCTTCACAATCAAAATCTCGGGCAATAATGATGCCTTCTCCATCGATCAATACTTTAAATGAAATGTAATTGAAGGCATAAAGCTTTTGAATCATATTTATATTTTCTTTTTCTTGACACATTTGTGCCCATGGGATATTATTATCATTTATTGCTTTTATCCATCTGTTTTTATCCTCATCAATTGAAACTCCTACTATTACAAAACCTTTATCTTTGTATTTGTCGTAAGCGTCTATCAAGTATGGCAGGTCTCTTGTGATACACGGCGGACACCATGCAGCCCAAAATTCAACCAAAACCACATCTCCTTTTCCGGCAAAGTCAGACAATGATATGTCACTGTTGTTAATATCTTTCATTGTGAAATCGGTAAACTTTTGTCCTACCTTCACTTTGTTGTATCTTTCTATCTCTTCAAGTATATTTTTAATTTTCTCTTTCGACCTGAAATCTTCACTGGCAAACTTCAAAATCTCCTCTTTTTGTTCAATTGTAAAATTCACTTCAAAAAACATGTATTCTCCTAAAGGGTTTGCTATATTATCTTTTACGAATTTGAACATGAAATTATCAAGATCTTCTTCTAATTTATTGTAGGCGTTATCGAATTCTATTATCAGCGAATCTGTTAATGTACCATTATTTCGATGTTCTCTTATCAGGTCGTTGATTTTATCCCATTCGGAATAATATATTGCATAAGTTTCTTTGACGCTATTTAGTCTGTTGTTCATTCCCAGGCTTAAATCTTCAGTTTTTATAGAACATATAGTATCTAAAACAAACTGATATGTTCCCAGTTCCAGTACCAGCATTCTATTATATGGAGAAGGATTGTGAATTACACTATACTCTTCACCTTCAACCAATAAGGCTTTTATGGACATGATTTCTGTTTCAAATGTTCCTTCGAAAGTAAACGAGTTGTTCTCAATTATGGTAGAGTCTGTTTTTTCATACACATTATACTCATCTGTTGGAGATAGTAGATATATTTTTTTCCCGTCAAGATTTTGGTTCTTAACTTCACCAGAAATAACGTACTTATTTTCACAAGCTACGAAAAGTAGTACTGACATTAAAAGGAAGGATAACTTTTTCATGTTCAATTGATTTTTAATATTAATACAACAAACAAAGTTATATGTTTTTTTTAGTAAACTATACAGGAAAACTATTTTTTAACTAAAAAGGTGTTTTTTTGATAGAGATTTCTACTGATTTATTATTTTAAGTCAAATCTATTTCATCTTTTTCTCTATCTCTTCATCAGAAATAACCGATATTATTGTCCTGCCATCGGGTGTATGGTTGGTAATTTTGCAAGCAAACAGTTCACTTACAAGCAACAACATCTCCTCTTCGGTTAATGCTTTCTCCGATGGGATAGCTACAAAGTTTGCCATCGACAGAGCAAGAGACTCTCTGATTTCGGTTTTTGCATCCATACCTGTTTCTATGCTGTTGTCAATCACCTTTTTAATAAGAGCTGTCGGATTTATATTGTTTATCTCCGAAGGAACGGCATGTACCGCATACGAGTTGTTTCCCATATCGTTAATTTCGAATCCCAATGCTTCCAAATCGTCCAGTATTAGTTTGAGAGTTATGGCTTCTTCGTTGTTGAACTCAAGCATATCGGGAAACAGTAATCTTTGCGATGAGCCTTTTCTCTCTTGAATCCTTTTTATAAAACGTTCAAACAGAATTCGGATATGTGCCCGACGTTGGTCAATAATCATCAAACCCGATTTTATCGATGTGAGTATATATCTCTGTTTGTATTGATAGTGAATCGGCGATACGTGTTGAAAATCAGTGTCATCCTCTTTAGAAGAGAAGATGTCGGTTTGTTTCTCCTCCGGTTGTATAGTAGGCTGATTGTCTTTTTCTTGTTTAAAACCTTTGTATAGCGTTTCCCAATCGAAAGAAGGAAGTTCTTTTTTCTTAGTTGTGCCAAAAGGATTATAGTTTGGGTTCAGATTAATTTTTGGCATCGAAGGAGTTTTTGACGGGTCAAAAACCGGGATATCTGGCGCATCTGCAGTATCAAAATCGATACTAGGCACTGCATTGAATTTTCCCAAAGCTTCCTTTGCAGTAACCATCAGGATTTGCCAAAGAGCCTGTTCGTTTTCAAATTTTACCTCTGTTTTGGTGGGATGTATATTTACATCAATTGTTTCAGGATCTACCTCGAAATAGATGAAGTAGTTTGGATTTTCGTTAGGCGCAATCAGAGGTTCGTAAGCGGTCATTACTGCCCTATGAAAATATGGATGTCTGATATATCTGTTATTTACAAAAAAGAATTGTTTTGCTCTGCTCTTTTTTGCATATTGCGGGTCGGCAATATAACCGTATATTTTTGCCAGAGTGGTATCTTCCTGGATTTCTATAAGTTGTTGGTTCACGTTTTTACCCTCCAAATGCAGAATCCGTTGGCGTAAATTCGAAGCTGGCAGATAAAGTGTTTGTATATCATTTTCTATTAAAGTGAACTCGATATTAGGATAAACCAGTGCTATTCTCTCTATTTCATTGAAAATGTTTCGACGTTCAACTTCGTTCGATTTTAAAAATTTTCGTCTTGCCGGAACATTATAGAAAATATTTTTTACCGATATACATGTTCCTGCAGCACAAGCAATAACCTCTTGTTTTTCAAAAAGTGAGCCTTTTATCTCTAAATATGTACCTATTTCATCCTCTTCCCTTCTACTTTTAAGTTCGATATGAGCAATTGCGGCTATCGATGCCAGTGCTTCACCTCTAAATCCCATGGTATGAAGGCTGAAAAGGTCATCGGCTGTTTTTATTTTCGATGTAGCATGTCTTTCAAAAGCCATTCGTGCATCAGTGGCGCTCATGCCTTTTCCATTATCTATAATTTGGATAAGTGTGCGCCCGGCATCTTTAATAATGATTTGTATGTTTGTGGCTTCGGCATCGATGGCATTTTCAACGAGTTCTTTTACCACAGAAGCAGGTCGTTGTATTACTTCTCCGGCTGCAATTTGGTTTGCAATAGAATCAGGTAATAAATGTATAATATCAGTCATGTTTTATCTTAAGAAAAGTAGATAAAATAGTACTAGTAGTGCTAAGATTATTAAAATGAGAGATCTGTTATTCGTAAAAAATGGTTTGTCGCCAGACTCTTCACGGGCTTTTCTCTTTTTCAGATGTTTTGATTCAGCTAAAAAGGATTCTTTAAAATCCGTTTTTTGTGCAGTTGGTTCGTCTTCTACTTCAATGTTCATCTCTTTTTTTATCTCTCTGATTCGTTTTTTCAAACGAGCTTGTCGCTCCTCCTCTTTCGCATCGAAAAGAATTGGTTGGTAGTTGAATTTTCGTGGTTTACGATTATTATAAAAAAAGAATATACTCATTTCGTTTTGTTGTTTTAAATGTTCAATATATAGAATAAAGACGCAAGAGTCAAGAGACAAGACGATACTATTTGCGATTTTCGATTTCGGATTTATGATTTATCACCTATCGGCAATAGCTAATTAGTTGTTTACAAATTTAAATATTTAATTGCTATTTACAAAATAATTTTATTGAGCGCCATTACTCAGTGGTTTCCTCTCGCAAAAACTTTCTGGGCGGTATAGGAGCATCTTCTTTTTGGCGACTATTTGAGCGGAAAATGTCGTTCTTGTTGATAGGTCTCAAGTAGTGTAACCAGATAAACCCTTTTAATTTTTCATCACCTGTTTTAAGTTGTGAGAGTGGTGTGGTTGTTGCTGTAGTTGCAGGCCAGAATTTTATTTTTTGGACTTCATCATCCATAATATCTATTGATAAATATGGACTTTGAGTTCTGTTCATACCAATCATTGTATTATCTTCTTCTACCAGATAATATATAGACTCGGCACTTCCTTCCACCAGAACATATCTAAGTTCATTATTATCGAAACTAGCCGTAAGTTGTTTGCCACTTATTTGATTGTACTGTTCATCGTTTTGCCTGTCTTGAATTGCAAATGCATAATCTTTTACGATAGCTTTATCCACAGTACTGTCGTTCATATGAATTTCGATAATATTTCCGAAAACCTGGTTGCTTTTATTCCAAATCACCGGATTATCAATCATATATAGAACTGAGTCTCTTTGCGAATAAGTCATTGAATCGCAAACTCCTTGTATGTCAGTTCTATAAAACCTGACATTGTAATATGCATGTATATCCTTATAGATTGAATCTGGCATTAATCGTAATGTGTCGCCATGAAGGAAGAGTGAGTCTTTTTGTGAATACTCTATTACATAAGCGCTGTCGGTAGCCATTCCAACTTCCGATTTTTCGTTGTAAGTGGCATAGTTACCTTTTAGGATTGCTTTTCGCTCGAAATCTTGTAAATGTATTCTGCCAAAAGCTTCTCCATCGCCTGTTTGTCGGTTGTAAAAAATGGTGTCGCCGACAAGAACTTTAGTTCCGTCTTTACTGTAAATTTCGGAACGGTTATATAGCTCTGCGTCGTCGGTAACGGTATTGTACCACCCGTTTGTTGTATATATGAATCCACTATCGGAAACAATGGTTGATGGTCCTAAAAGATTGGCTATTTGTGTTTCAGTGTTATATTTTAATGTGTCGGCATATATTGTATATTGTTCATTAACCAGTTTCACGCTATCACTAAAAATGGCATCTTTTGTGTCGGGACTATATTGTCCCCAATATGATGTAAGCTCGTTTCGGTCATCTACAATCATACCGCCTTCAAAATAATATCCCACATTTTCTATTCTGTCGTAGTTCAAACTATCTGTAAACAAAGTAGAGTATTGGTCTTCCATACGGATGTTGTAGCGCAATTGTGCCAATCGGGTGTTTCCGTCGTAGTAAAGATAATCACCGTAAACGAAAATAGTGTCTCCTTGTTCCATCTGCACATTACCAAAAGCCTCGAACGAGTTTTCCGACATATATCGATACGCACTATCGCAATACATGTATGCACCTTGATGAAAAAGCACAACATTTCCCCTTAAAATTTGTGCATCTTCCTCTTTTATCCCTTGTAGCTCATCAGCTTGTATAAGAGTAATTATTTTTGTATTGCCCGGATTTTGATTACTGGGTGGCAGTTGGGTATTTGCTGTCATATAAAGTACAAAAAGCACACTCAGAAAGAGCGTGCTAATTGATTTTACTGATGCAAATATTCTGTTTTTCATTTTAACAAAATGCTGTTTATTTTATCCAACCGGAATATTTAAAATTGCACCCTTTCCAATCGGGGTCAATACGGACATAGGTAGTTTCTATTTTCTTTTGTAACCACTTGTCCATTAATTCTTGTCGTTTGGCACTTTCAGCCATAGACTTGATTATTTGGTAGTCATTATTGATATTTGCCTTGTGCCCCTCATTTCTATTTGTTATTTTAATTATTGCAACAACTTGCTTACCTTTTTCGTTTCGCATTATGAACGGCTTGGAAACTTCTCCAACTTTCATTTCTCCTGCTATTTTAGCAATATCCTGGTTCAACTCGCTTAGTTCGAAACGTGGAGTTCCTGCATTTTGTGAGCGTGGGTGAAAGTTTACCATAATTCCTTTGTTGTTGCGTGTGTCTTTGTCGGCAGATAATAATGAAGCTGCGTCATCAAACGAAAACTTCTTATTCACAATATTTGAGCGTATAGAATCGAGCCTTACCATAGCCGAGTCCAACTCTTCTTGAGGCACTTTAGGTTTTAGCAAAATATGTCTAAAGTTTGCCATATCGCCTCTTCTTTCAATTAACTGAATGATATGGAAACCATACTCAGTTTCTACAATATTTGAAACCTTTTTGGGGTCGGTAAGCGCAAATGCTACGTCGGAGAATTCTTGTACAAAACCCGCTTTATTCATAAAACCCAATTCTCCTCCTTTCACAGCAGAAGGGTCTTCTGAATATAGAAGTGCCAATGTAGAAAAACTACGTTCTCCACTATTGATTTCATCTGTATATTCTCTTAATCTGGCTTTTACCGCATCTATTTCCGATAGAGGGACTTTGGGCTCATTTGTTATGATTTGTACTTCCAGAGTAGTTGGAATAAATGGTAAACTATCTTGTGGAAGTGATGTATAAAACTTTCTAATCTCGGAAGGGGTAAGCGATATAGAACCGAAATGTTTATCCTGAACACCCTGTATTAGTTGTTGTTCACGAATTTGTGTGCGTAAATCATCGCGTATTTTACGCATACTTTTACCGAAATACTCCTCTAGCCTTGCTTCGGATCCGACAGACGAAACATATTCGTTGATATAATACTCCAACATCCTGTTTACGGTTGATTCTTGGATTTCTATACTGTCTAGTTTTGCCTGGTCTAAAAATAGTTTGTTTATAGCCATTTGTTCCGGAATAAAGCAATAGGGGTCACCATCTATTCGTTGATTCTGCATCAGAATTTCTTTACGATACTCCTCTACTTCAGATTTTAAAATAGCTTCATCACCAACTACCCATACAATCTCGTCTATAATATTGTTTTGCGAAATGGCGTTTTGTCCTAAAATGAATATAAATGCCAAAAAGAAAACTGTTTTTACCTGAAATCTCATTTTATTTTATTGTTTTTTTAAATGCAACCGTAAAAATAGGTATAATCGGGTTATGGGCAAACAAATTGACTATTAAAAGTTAATAAAATGGGATTTTAAAATGATAAAAACAGAACTTTTAATTCAATTATTGTGTGGTAAACAACTCAAAAATTCATTTATATCATAGAAAAAAAGATGAAAAATAAAATTTAATATAACTTTATGATGTCTTAAAATCAGAGTGTTGCGATTTTAAAATGTTGATTTAGTCCAAATTTACTAAAATGTTAATGCTCAATTAATCCTATAAAATGCTCAAAAAGTCCTAACACTTGCCGTGAAAACACTATATTTTTGTAGTGTTGGATTTGGATAAAGTAAAAACTCATTGTGATTGAGACAGAAATCAATGCAAGCTGAAATTTGGTTGGATTATTTTCTTCTGTATGATATTTCGCTGTTTCAAAAAGCACGTTACATAATCTGCTCAAAATCACATTAATTAAGCAGTATTACTTTATTTGATTTATAGGGTAGCAGAACTTTAAGTTATTTGTAAAGAAAAAACTAAAAAAAGTGGTAACCTATAATAAAATGCTCAATAAAAGGGCTAATAGTTCAATGTAATTAAATTAATTAATCAGATGGAGTCTAGAAACCATTAAAAACAGGGCGGAAACGAAAAGCCAAACGAGTAGTAATAAATAATTTTTATCATGGCAACACAAAACAAAAGGTATTTAGTAACTTACGCAGATCGCGATGTAAGTAAGGTAGCAGCAGTAAAAATGCTGGGAGTAACTCAAGCAAATGTAAAAGAAGGTGTTACTTTTATGGCAGCCGAAAAAACGGCATCAAAAAATGATGTTTTACACTTTGAAAAAGTAGGGGTTTCGGTACTTGAAATGACAAAAGATAGTGCAAAAAAACTCGCTACACAAAAAGGAGTTCTGGCTGTAGAAGAAGATGTAAAAATGTTTGCTTTAGGTATTCAACCCGAAGGTTTTGACCCGGATTATAAGCCGGAGGTTTATATTAACGAGGAGGAGATGGCTAAATTAGAAGTAGCAATGAAATCTAAGCAACGAACAACTAAATCAAGAGTTGATAAAGAAGAAGTGCTGCTCGAGTCTTACGAGCCGTTTGATTCTCAGAGAGGCAAGCAAGATAATACAATTGTTGGTGATAAGACTATTTCAGAGTCTGAATTTCTATCTCTCAACCAAGCAGCTTTATCAGAAAAACACGTCTCAAAGCTCACTGGAGACTCTTTTAAGGATAAAGATTCTTTACAAGCGGAAGAGGGTGATTTTCAAGACGGATATAAAAAGGCAATGCTAGATGTTTTCTCTTCAATTTTGGATGCAAACTTAAAAAAAAGTACATCCCAAGTAGATTCTTACTTTAATTCGTCAGATGCTTCTAGTGGCGCTTTAGCTATTAATACTTCTAATATTCCATGGAATATTAAAATGGTAAAGGCTCCAGAAGCATGGGATAAAGGATATGATGGAAAAGGTGTAAAAGTTGCCGTATTGGATACAGGTATTGACTATAATCATCCGGATTTAAGTATTTATGGTGGTGCCAACTTTACAGGTTTATCCGGAGGATATATGGATTACCATGGACACGGAACTCATTGTGCCGGTATTATCGCGGCAAGAGAATATAGGGGACAAATTGTTGGTGTAGCTCCTCGTGCAGAACTTTATGGAGTAAAAGTTTTGCATAATGACGGTTGGGGCTATAGCTCTTGGATAATTGCAGGAATGGAGTGGTGTGTGAGTAATGGTATAAGAGTTGCAAGTATGAGTTTAGGAGGTAGCTATGCTCCTTCTCAGGCATATATTAATGCGATATTAAGATGCCAACAAAATGGAGTTGTTGTTGTTTGTGCAGCCGGAAATGAATATACTTCTTCATTTCCATGGGTTGGGGGACCAGCAAACTCGGCTAGAGATGGTTGGTGGAGTACAAGTCCAATAGCTGTTGGTGCAGTTGATAGCAATAACAACATAGCATGGTTCTCTTCAAGAGGACAAAAACATTTGCCTTGGAATCCTGTTTGCTGTGTTGCTCCCGGAGTAAGTATCAGATCCACACATTTGAATAAAGGCTTTCGTAATATGAGTGGAACAAGTATGGCTTGTCCGCATGTTGCCGGACTAGCAGCGCTACTTGTTCAGAGATGTCCTTGTGCTGATTTTTACTCTATTAAAAAGCAATTGTTGTTAGGAACTTATTGGAGTCATTCATATTCAGCCAACGAAGCTAAGGGTTTTGGTCTTATAAACTGTGATAATGTGGTTACAAAAAACTATCGAGATTACGATGTTTCCAATTATTCCAGTTTTTATAACAAGTGGTATTTATTCTACTAGTTTATTCTTAATGTGACAAGTTTATTGTATCTTTGGTATAAATGAATAAATCTTTAGGCGTTATGGATAAAATAGACTTTGGACTACAGACTGAGATGAAATCTAATCCGCAAGGAGAATTTGATGTTATCATCATAGTAGAAGAAGGAGCGGATATTGAATCTCTTGATTTGAGAGATGGAAAAGTTTTGATGAGTACTATTTTAGCAGCTACGTTAACCGTTGAAGATATATATAAATTGGCTAAAAATAAAGATGTAGTATTTATTGAAAATGACCATCAAGTAGGAATATTATAATCTGATAAAACGGACTTGCTCAGAATAAGATATTTATTTAGGAATAAATATTTGGGCAAGTCTGTTTTTTCTTCTAAATACTATCTATTATTGCTTTTCCTAAAAATCTATACTATTTTTGCAAGCAATATAATTATCATACTTGCATTATTCTTATGAATTGGATTTATCTTATTGTTGGCGGACTATTTGAAGCCCTGTTTGCTTTTAGTTTAGAGCGTTTGTCTGGAAGTACGGGAAAAGTAGCTCTGTTATGGTTCTTCTCCTTTTTGATAAGTGTTTCTATTAGTATGTTCCTGCTTTACAAGGCAATTAGCGGAGAAAATGCCATTCCCGTTGGTACCGGATATGCCGTTTGGGGAGGAATTGGTGCAGTGTTTACGGTAATTGCCGGGATTGTGTTTTTGGGAGAATCCACTGCATTTTGGCGTATGTTTTTTCTTTGCACTCTGATAATATCTATTGTTGGACTAAACTTGGTGAGCAAGTAATCTTTTGATTACTCGTAAAACTTCTTTTCAAAAGCTTTAAATTCGCCTTTTTTCAAGATTAATCGTTTCCATGCAGCAGAAAGGAATCCTGTTCCATATCCTACTAATTGAGTCCATGCTGCGCCGATACTGTAAAATGCAACTTCCAATGACTTGTTAATCGATAGAGAATCAATAAAAACAACAAGGCTATATAGTATTGGCAACAATAGAAAAGCAGGATAACAAAACGAAAGTAATATCGCGAGAGCCATTCCCACGACAAAAGCAGCTGGTAAGGCATGCACCAATTTCATAGAGCCCGGATGGGCTAGATGTAAATTTATGCGAGCAATGCCCGAGTTGTGAACTTGCTTGAAAAACTGCCTGAAATTTGTTCTTCGTTTGTGATAGACATAAGATTCTGGAATAAGTGCAGTAGTATATCCTTGTTTTAGTAATCGCAAACTAAAGTCGATATCTTCACCAAAGCGCATTTTGCCATATCCGCCCAAAGCATCGAAAGCCTCTTTTGAAACTCCTAAGTTGAAGCTTCGCGGATGAAACTTATCCATAGATTTCTTACCTCCTCTTATGCCTCCTGTAGTAAAAAAAGATGTCATGCTGTAGTTGATAGCCTTTTGTACAGTTGTGAATGTTGGCATAGCAGCATCGGGACCGCCGTAGGCATCTGTATAACTATTTTCTAAAAATTTATAAGTGTTTTCAATATAGCTTGAAGGAATAATACAATCTGAATCGAAAAAAATCAGGTAATCTCCATTGGCTCTTTTTGCACCTTCGTTTCTTGTCAACCCGGGACCGGAGTTGCTCTTTTCAAAATATATCAAATCTAGTTTTGAGCCATATTTATCTATAATAAAGTCGCTTTTTTCTGTCGAACCATCTTCAACAACTATCACTTCAAACTGTTTATTAGTCTGTTTGACCAAGCTGTCTAGAAGTTCGTCAATCTCTTGCGGACGATTGTATAAAGGTATAATTATGGAGAAAAACATGATGATAATTTTTAACTTTACAAATCTAACGAAAAATATTTAAACAGACTCTAAGCTTTTTGTTTTTCTTATCAATTAAAGTACCTTTGTTCAGATAAAGTAATATAATAGTATGATTTTTAATTACGATTTCAGATATACATTAGCACAAATTCCAGTAAATAGTGCTTTGCGACTAAACTTCAGAAAGTTTGTTATAACAGGAAAAAATAATATCCCGAAAAACAGTCCTGTTGTTTTCACACCAAATCATCGCAATGCACTTATTGATGCGTTATTGTTGGTTTATACAAGCAAGGTGAATAAGCAGGTAGTTTTTCTTGCCAGAGCCGATATTTTCAAAAAGAAGCTTATCGCCTGGATTTTAAAAGGCTTAAGAATTGTTCCTATTTATAGAATTAGAGACGGGAAAGACAATCTCGGTAAAAACAGTGATATTTTTGATATTTGCGGAAAAGTTCTGAAAAATAACAATCCTATTGCACTTTTTCCCGAAGCGCGTCACAATCCAAAACAATCTCTTCTCCCAATTCAGAAAGCAACACCACGAATTGTATTGCCTACTGAAGCACAAACCGATTTCACTTTGGGAATAAAGATAGTTCCTGTAGCCATCTATTATACCGATATAACCGGATTTTTATCAGATTGTTATTTGAGCTTCGGTGAACCTATCAGTACCGCCGATTATAAAGAGTTGTATAAGGAAAATCCTAATCTGGCTGTAAATGCTCTACGCAATGATTTGGAAAACAGAATGAAAGAGATGGTTGTAAATATTCAAAACGATGAATATTACGAAGAGTATCAGTATTGCATTGATTGGAATCGTGAAAAAATAGCGAAAGATAAATTTTCGGTTCACAAAGATGCTGTTCCTAAAGCAGCTATCTATATCGTAAATTATTTGGATAATCTGTTCGAAAACAGTAGAGCGGAGTTCGATAAAAAGATTGAAGATCTTCGTAAAGCAAGAGAGGTGCTTGCGTCCAATGGCTTAACTACAAAAGATAAAATTCAAAAACCGTCTTCTCTCTTTGCAATTATTCTTTCTTTTCTTTCGCTTATAATTTCGTTTCCCATAGTTCTGTTTGGTTTTGTGAACAATATATTCCCTATATTGATATATCGAAGACTTAGAGGTTTGTTTAAAGATAAGCAATTTATACCTTCGGTAAGGTATGTTTGCGGATTGGTTTTTGTGCCTGTTTTTTCTTTAATTCAGTCTATCATTGTTTTTCTATATACAAGCAATTGGTTAGCGGCTCTATGTTATTTAATTTTAATGCCTATTACCTTTTTATTTGCTCTGTATTGGAGGAAGTGGTTAAAAAATATATGTCGAAAATTCAAGGTAAACAGATTTGTAAAATCAAACAGAGAGTTATGGGAAAAGCTATTATCGTGGATTAGTATCTAAAACAATTAATCTTATAAAAACAAAAACCGAAGATGTTACTCTTCGGTTTTTTGTTTTGTTATATTGCTATATTACGAATTATGCAGCTACTCTTTCAAGCCACTTCAACATTGATAACATAATAGTCATAGAGATAAGACAAGCTACAACGAATATCATCCATGTAGCCCATACAGGAAGGCTATTGTAGAAAATAGTTCCAATGAATAGAAGTTGGTTACCTAAAGCAGTAGCACTTAACCATCCACCTTGCATAATACCTTGATATTTTGGAGGTGCAACTTTCGAAACGAAAGCGATTCCAAGCGGAGAGATAAATAGTTCCGCAACAGTTAAAACAAGGTAAGTAATAATCAACAAGAATGGAGAAACACGCATTGCATCGGGTAGTCCACCCATTGCTTTTCTTGTTTCAGCATCTGGTAATCCCACTGAGCCTAAAGCCATAATACCGAAAGCTAAAGCAGCGATACCCATACCGATTGCAATTTTCTTTGGAGTAGAGATTTCCCATCCTTTATTACGCATCCAGCCAAACAGTCCGATAATTATTGGTGTAAGTGTAACTACGAAAATTGGGTTAAATGCCTGAAACACTTCAGCACCTTCTAGTGTGGTGAAACCAAGATTAATTTTAATCATTCGGGTATATTCGTTAGCAAAGTATGTCAACGTAACACCGTTTTGGTGGAATGAGAACCAGAAGAAAATAACAACACCAAAAACTGCAAATAAGGCATACATGCGTTGTCTAATCTCTTTAATATCCATTTCAACTTCTGCTGTACTATGTTTTACATCTGCAGCTTTTTTAGAAGGATCGGGCAATTTGCTTTTGTTTACTAAGAAAATAGTCAAAGAGATAAGCATCGCGAAAATTGCAATACCAAAAGAGTAGTGATAGCCTTCAACGAAGATATTCAAATAGTTGTTTGCAAAAGTAGTTAAGTCACCTGTTGTATCTCCAACTTGTGCTGCCAATTCTGTCAGACGTGTTTGTGCCTCAGGAGAGATTGTTCCTTTTAAGAATTGGTTACAAAGTGCGGGAAGGTCGGCATTGAATCTGAATCCGTTGTTTTGTACCCACCAGTTTCTAAGACCTACAGCCAAAATAGGAGCAAACATAGCACCGATATTGATAAACATGTAGAAAATTTGGAAACCGGTTTCTCGTTTATCAGCATACTCAGGATTGTCATAAAGCTGACCAACAACTGCTTGCAAGTTACCTTTAAACAGGCCATTACCAAAAGCAATAGCAAATAGTCCGAAACAAGTGTAAGCAAGAATTAACGGGAAGTTTTCTACCGGAGTTTTTGTAGGAATAGCAATAAGAACGTACCCTATTGTCATCAATACCAAACCGGCTGTAATAGTGCCTTTGTAATTTTTAGTTTTATCTGCAATTAGACCGCCGACTAAAGCTAGTACATAAATTAATGCATAGAAAACTGAGTAAATAATAGCTCCTTCAGAACCTGAAAAACCGAACTTGTTATTCAGGAAAAGGAGCAAAATTGCCATCATTACGTAGAAACCGAAGCGTTCTCCCATGTTGGCAAGTGCTGCGGGTATTAACCCTTTTGGTTGATTTTTAAACATAAATTAATATTTTTAGTCTGTTAATAAAATTTCAATTGGCAAATATACGTAATTTATTGACAATTCCAATATTTTAATAAATTCTAATGTTAATTTTATTATTGTTGTCGCGATTTATAAACTCAATTTGCGACCTGCATGTTTAATGTGGCGTTAAAAACTCTACAGACCACTTGCTTTCCAAAAACAATAAACCCAACAAAACACTGACTTTTATTGTTCAATACAATAATATTACCTAAATTTACTTGTCAATATTAAAAGTAGCAGTTTTACATGAATTTTGAATCGATATTATTACCCGGAGTTAGTGATAAGCGACCACTCGTTATTGCAGGACCATGTAGTGCCGAAACCGAAGAGCAGGTGCTAGATACAGCTCGTCAGTTAGCTGCTGACGGAGTAAAGATATTCAGAGCGGGAGTTTGGAAACCAAGAACAAAACCGGGAGGATTTGAAGGTGTTGGAAGCAAGGCTTTTACCTGGCTAAAGCGTGTAAAAGAAGAGGCGGATATGTATCTTGCAACCGAAGTTGCCACTCCCAGACATGTAGAAGAGGCACTAAATAACGGTATTGATATGTTGTGGATTGGCACTCGCACTACGGCAAATCCTTTCGCTGTGCAGGCAATAGCAAATGCCTTGAAAAACACAGATATTCCTGTTTTAATAAAAAACCCTATTAATCCCGACGTGGAGCTATGGATTGGTGCAATAGAGAGATTTTATAATGCTGGAGTAAAAAAACTCGGAGTTATTCATCGGGGCTTTAGTTCAACCGATAAAAAGACATATCGCAATCCGCCACAATGGCAAATACCAATTGAGTTGAAACGGCGTTTGTCGTCAATTCCCATAATTTGCGACCCGAGCCATATTGGTGGCAGAAGAGATATGATTTTTCAGCTTAGTCAGCAAGCCATGGATATGAATTATCTGGGTCTTATTGTTGAAGTGCATCGTAATCCGGATGAGGCATGGAGTGATAAAAACCAACAAATTACTCCAGAATCATTAAAGCAAATTCTCGATTCTATTGTTATTCGTGATGCGGTACAAACAACCGAAAATCTTTTTGTTTTACGTTCACAAATTGACGGGTTGGATAGCGAGCTGCTGCAATTGCTATCTCGTCGAATGGCTGTATCTCGTGAAATAGGTAAGTACAAATTGGAAAACGGGATGCCTATTTTGCAAACACAACGATACGATCATATTCTGACCGACCGAACAAAACAGGGTGAAGAGATGGATATTTCAGAGGACTTTATTCAACAAATATGGAGTGCTATTCATGCCGAATCTATTCGTCAACAAATGGCTGTAATGGAAAAAACAAAAAAAGAGGAGAAATAATTTATCTGGAATCAGATTTTCTCTGTTTTCTCATTTCTTTATTCAAAGCATTCAGTTTAAACAAGTCGAGCAACATCATACATCCGCTTCCCGAAAGTAGTTGCTGATATATCAATGGCGAAATGCATCCGTAAAACAGATTGAAAAGTGTCAAAAGTCCGTATTTGTGCAATTTGAAATGTGTCGATAAGAGTTTACTATATTGGGCGATTTCTTTTTTGTTTTCGTTGGTGTTATAGATATAAACTAAGTTTCTTACCGCTTCTTCTGTTTTATCTAAGAAGAGTTTGTTGGATTCGTTAGAGATATGATATACAGCATTGTCAGTGTGTAAAACTATTTTCTCTCTTTTCTCTAACTCAATAGCAAAAAGCGTGTCTTCGTGTCCGTAGCCAACAATCTTTTCATCGAATTTTATCTCGTTTAAAGTCTCTTTTCTGATAATAAAATTGCAGGTTTTGAAAAATTTGTATGGTTGAGCCGAACGAGTTGGAACATCGGCATTCTCGCGTTTGTTGGCATATTGCCACCTCAACCTATGCGATGCAGGAGGAACTTGAAGGTCATCTTGCAATCCGCCGAAAACCACATCGAAAGAGTTATTTTCAATAAAATTCAGATAATTTTCTAAAAACTGCTCATCTACCTGTACATCACAATCTAAAAAGAGCAGATAATCAAATTCGGCATAATTCAGAAAGAGATTTCTTATTCGTGATCGTCCGATATTCTCCTTCAACTCTATATACAGATGTTTGCTGCATACATCTCTGTTTGTATCACGAAAAGAGTCTGTCGATTTATCATCAATCAAAATCAATTTACACGGATATTTCACCTGCGCCATCTGATTTGACAAATCGGTAACTAATTTTCGCATATCGAAATTGAAAATAGGAATACAAATAGAGAGCATAATTTTATTTTTTAGATGCTTTAATAACTCAACGAAATTACAACAAAAGTTTTTTTCTTGCAAATGGGAAAAACAGTTTGCAAAATATTACATCAATTGTCAATAAAAATTATTACTTTTGTTGTATTAAGAAACTAAAAAATTATTAGCTGATATGGTTAATTTACAAACATCTTTTGCCGGATTGGCATTGAAAAATCCCTTGATTGCAGGAAGTAGCGGACTTACAAACTCTTTGAGCAAAATAAAAGAACTCGAAAAAGCCGGAGTTGGTGCCGTTGTGTTGAAGTCGCTGTTTGAAGAACAGATTGAAAATCATTCGGAAAAATTGTCACAAATATCCGACTATCCAGAAGCTGACGACTATATAAATGCTTATATCGAAATGAATCATGTCGAAAAATATCTCGACCTGATACGCGATGCAAAGCGTGAATGCAATATCCCGATTATTGCAAGTATCAACTGTTACAAACAAGCTCGTTGGACAGATTTTGCCAAAAGTATACAACAAGCGGGAGCCGATGCATTAGAGTTGAACCTGTTTGTCCTGAACACAGGTGAATTAAGCGATACATATTTGGAAGACAACTATATAAATATTGTTCGTGATTTGAAAAAAACCATTGATATTCCAATTATCGTGAAAATGGCGAAAAACATTAGTAATCTGCCCGGTTTGGTTGGCAAATTGAAATCGTTGGGAGCCGACGGAATAGTGCTTTTCAATCGTTTTTACCAACTTGATATCGATATTAATAAAATGGAACTGACAGCAGGACCCACATTTAGCAAGCCAACCGACTTTAGCGACACTATGCGTTGGACTGCTATCGTGAGCGGAAGAGTTCCGAATGTTGATATTGCTTGCTCATACGGAGTTCACTCTTGGGAAGATGTGGTTAAAGGCATTTTGTCGGGAGCAGGAGCAATTCAGTTGTGTAGCGTGCTTTATGAGCAAGGAGTTGATGTTGTTGGTAATATGCTTACTTGCCTTGAGGAGTGGATGACGCAAAACAACTACAAGCAGCTGTCAGATTTCAAAGGCAAACTTAACTACGCTAATTTGGCAGATCCGTCGCTATATGAGCGTGTACAGTTTATGAAATACTTCTCAAATTATTCGCAATAAGGAAAATCAAAAATATATTTTTTTTGTTTAAATGAATATTCAACAACTCGAATACATAATTGCTGTAGATAAATACAGGCATTTCTCTAAAGCAGCCGAGGCATCTTTCGTTACTCAGCCCACTTTGAGTATGATGATTCAAAAGTTGGAAGAAGAGCTTGATGTGAAAATTTTCGACAGGACTCAACTTCCGATAGTTCCAACCGAAATTGGCAAACGCATTATCGATCAGGCTCGTGTAGCAATAGGACATGTAAATCAGATTAAAGAGATTGTTGACGTGGAGAGAGGTATTATAAAAGGCGTTTTCCGATTGGGAATTATCCCGACTGTTGCACCCTATCTGTTGCCAAAACTTATGGAGATACACTCAAGTTTGAAAAATGATATTCGTATCTCTATTCAAGAGCTGACAACTACTCAGATTATTGAATCACTTTCAAACAACTCTATTCACGGCGCAATTTTGGCTACACCGTTAGGCAAACCGAATATAAAAGAGCATCCGCTATATTACGAGCAGTTTTATGCCTATGTGTCGCCACTTGAAAAGGCGTTGTATGCGCAAACTTCTATCGAAATAAATGATTTGAATAAGGTAAAACTGTGGATGCTTGATGAGGTTCACTGTTTCCGAACTCAAATTATGCACTTGTGCGAGCAAAAGAGACTAAGGGCATCATCTTTGCCTTTCACTTTCGAGGCTGGAAGCATCAGCACATTGATAAATATTGTTGACAGAAACCAAGGAGTTACCGTGATTCCCGAAATGGCTCTATCGACGTTAAGTGAGAAACAGATGAAAAATGTGCGACCTTTTAAAAATGCGACACCCGTACGTGAAATTAGTTTGATTACACGAAAAGATTATCTGCGTGAACGACTCGTTGGTATTCTGATAGATGAGATTTTAGCGGGAGTTCCGGATTCATTGAAAGATAATGCCATGAGGAAATATGTAGTTCCGCTATAATAAAGACACAAGAACCTAGAGTCAAGATAAAAGACTTTTTTAACATAGCACATTGCGGTTATGAAAACCGCATTGTGCATAAAACAATAATTATGGGCATTGCTATTTGTTCTGCAATGCCCATCTTTTTTTATTTCGGTTCTCTGTAGCTCTTACAATAAAAAGACCTAACAGGTTTCAAAAACCTGTTAGGTCATTGTGGTTGTGAAAATCGCATTGTAATAACGCTTAAGAATACAATATAATTTTATATTAGTAGAGACGGAGCATGCTCCGTCTCTACTCGTTTACTAAAAACTTGTCAACTATTAAAACATCAACTTCACACTACCGTAAACACTTCTCGGAGTTGTTGGACCATAAACATACGATGAAGCACGTCCCGCACCGGTATCGAAATCATTTTGGAATGCGTTGAAAATATTTTGTACACCTAAGCCCAATTGCATAGTAGATGAGTCTAAAACAGGTATATCGTATGTCACTTTGGCATGTAACTCGAAGAAGGATGAAACACTTTCAATTTTATTTATCGGAGAGTATATATCACCAGGTTGTACTAATTCACTTTCGCCTGCTTCATGAGGAACAAGCATCTTTCCGGTGTAATTACCCGATAGAGTAGTAGAAAATCTCTTTTTAGGAGTCCATGTGGCAACAAAATACCCATAAGTGTTTGGAGTACGCATAAATTCGCGATACTCTTCAACATCGTCTATCGGCTGACGAGCTTCATCAAACAAACTCTTTTGAAAAGTAATTCCTGTTTGTAAGTCAAAAACTCTTCCGTATGCAACGCGTCCTTCCAAGTTTACTCCATATACTTTGGCTCCCGATGAGTTGTAAACAATTTTGTATTGGATGTCGTTATCTTCCGTATTTTCTCCATCTTTTGTATCGAAAGCGTGGTCAAGTTTCGTGTAAAAACCTTCAACTAAAAGATTGAAATGAGTTTTGCCTACGGTGTGATAAAAATCAATAGAGCCGCTTATACTTCTTGAGCGCTCTTCTCTTAAATTTTCATCTAAAAGACGAACAAGTCTGGCTCCGCCTGCAATATCAACATGCAAATCTTCATCGAAATATTGCGGAGCACGGAATCCTTCGCTATATGAAACTCGCATATTTACCTTTCCGTTGGGATTGAAACGAATATTGGCACGAGGGCTAAAAATTGGAGACTTCACAAGAGTATGTTTATCCAAACGACCTCCAGCTAAGAAACTCCATTGTTCGTTTTTCCACTCATTTTGTAGAAAAGCACTATAGGTATGAGTCTTTTGTGTAATATCGTCGGTTCTGTATCCGCTTATATCGTTCAGACAGTTATTTGTGTACTCTATGCCTGAAGTGAGTTCGGCAGGCATAAACAGTAAATGATCAAAAACCCGAGTGTATTGTCCGCCAACTTGATAAACCAGCTCTTTTGAACGTCCGAATGATGAAAGACGTGAGTTGGCATCATCTATCTGTTGATTAGTATGATTTTTACCATCTTCTGTAGGATTGATAACGGCAACGGTATCTAATTCCGATATTGGAAATCCTGCTCCATAATAACTTTTTCTGAGAGTGTGCTGTGCAGACACATAAAGATTAAACTTGTTTTTCAAGTCTATAGTATTTGCCGTGAAGTTGGCACTGCCACCGTTTATATAGTGTTCCAATTGTTCAGCTACGAAAGCTTGAAACGGTTGTAGCTTAAGATTGTCACCACCTCGCCTAAACTCATGCATATTGTGGTATTCTAACGTTAGTTTTGAATATAATCCGGTTTTAACAAATGAACGAAATCCGAAAGAACGACCTTTCAATACAGGAATTTCGCTATATCCGTCGTTATCGTGATCATAGGCTTGTCTATCTCTATTCTGTCCGAAAAGCATAATTCCGGCTTTTCTGTTGTCGGAAAGGATTGATGCATTAAACATTGTGTTGTTGTCAAACGATTTACCATTAACCGCCGTCAGTGAGTGCGAAACTTCGCCTGTATTGCGAGAAGGCTCTCTTGTAATTACGTTTACAACACCTCCAATTGCCGATGAACCAAACAGTGCAGAGCCTCCACCACGGATGACCTCTATGCGATCAATCATATTTGTCGGAATTTGTTCCAGGCCATATACTCCCGAAAGTGCTCCATAAGTAGCACGGGAGTCTATAAGTATTTGGGAATAAGCGCCGCTTAAGCCATTAATGCGTACTTGAGTAAAACCGCAATTTTGACAGTTGTCCTCAACTCGCAAACCTGGTTGAAAATTGAGTGCTTGCGATAAGTTCTTAGAACTTGTAGCTTCAAGCATTTTTCCGTCAAGAACGCTAACTAACGAAGGTGCCTGCATACGAGTGGTCTCGTTTCTGTTAGCCGAAACCACAACAGCATTTAGAGAAATGCTCTCTTCCTCCAATTCAAAATCTACCTCTTGCGACATTTTTGCTTTGATTTCTATCTCTTTTGAAGCAGTTTTAAATCCAAGCATTTTCGCTTCTATTGTATATTTGCCTACAGGAAGATTATTTAAAAAATAGTGTCCCGAGGCATCGGTGGTTGTTCCTACTGTTGTTCCTTTTAACTGAATAGTAACATATGGGAGGTGATCATTTGTAGTTTTATCTATTACGTGACCGAAAATGTTAGCATCTGTTTTTTGTGCAAACAATGTTGTTGTGAACAGTAGCAATGCAACTACTGTAATTATATATGATAGTTTTTTCATTGTTGTTTTTTTGTTTTGTTGAGATAATGATGTTTTATAGAACCATTACCTTAATTAAAATATTGGATTATAGTATATATATTGTTATGTTCTTAAATAGAGCTGT
>CAYFUW010000024.1:0-24605 GCA_964346495.1 uncultured Dysgonomonadaceae bacterium | reverse complement strand
TAGTAATAATGGGAATTATAGAAGATTCCATCATTACTTTTGAACATTAAGCCGAAATTTCAGGATACAAACTGAAAATTGTAGTTCCCAAGTTTAATTTTACTTCATTCAGCTTTGTTGGAGCATCTTTCTGTAAATGCCAACCGAAAAGGCTTTTAGTTCTTTTTTGTGAAAATGCGCAAAAGCTTAAAGCTAAAGCTAGAAAAATGATTGTCGTTTTTTTCATAATGATTGTTTTTTTAATTAGTTATTTAATCCGTTGTTTTTATATAATAAAATTAGATGTGTATAGGTGAAAAAAGATATGAAGGATTATTTTTAAAAACGTCTGCCAATAGTAATTCCGCTCCTTACGTAACCTCCGTCATTTACAAAATCACGTCCAATGCCAAACATAAATTCGCCTATCCAATTGTTTTTGCTCAAATACTTCCAACCAATACCCAAGCCCAATCCTGCACCAAAAATATTTTTGTTGGAAGATTCATAAACATAATCGGGGTCAGCAACACAGCTGTTGTAGTAAATGCTACCTTCAACTGATTCATTTATAGCTGCAATAGCAGCGTTGGCTTCAATGAAAAATCCTGCTCCATATTTTTGTAAGTTGTTTGCACTGCCTCCAAAAAACCATCTTGCATAAGGGATGATACTAAAGTTTGTGGGATAATTGTTGCTAGTCATATCCAATGATATTCCGGCAGCAGTACCAATACTAAAATCTTCATTTAAAATTCGTTCGTACGAAATTTCAGGATATAAACCGAAAATAGTACTTCCCAGGTTTATTTTTACCTCATCCAGTTTTGTAGGAGCATCTTTCTGTAGATACCAACCGAAAAGGCTTTTTGTCCTTTTCTGTGGAAATGCACAAATGCTTAAAGCTAAAGCTAGAAAAATTAATGCAAATTTTTTCATAATAATTGTTTTTAATTATTTGTCCCATTCATAAACATTACACAACATTAGATGTGCAAATGGAAAAAAAGTTGCATCTGCTTTAGTTAAAAAATATAAAAAGCCTGATTTTTTCTATAATTAGCTAACCTGGCTACCAGGTTTTACATCTTTCGATGTGCGTATAACTGAAAGTGAGCCATCGAAATCTTGTGCCGAAAGTATCATTCCTTCACTCACGATGCCACGCATTTTTCTCGGCTCCAAATTTGCAATGAAGCAAACCTGTGTGCCAACCAATTCTTGCGGATTTTCGTAAAATTGTGCAATTCCCGATAAGATAGTTCGTTTTTCCAAGCCATCATCGAGCAAGAAACGAAGCAGTTTGTCGGTTTTTGGAACTTTCTCGCACTCTAAAACTGTACCTACCCTTATGTCGAGTTTTGTGAAATCTTCGAAAGCGATATTCTCTTTTATTGGCGCAGCTTTGTATTCTGTTTCTTCGTTTGCCTTTTTAGTGTTGTGGAGTTTCTCTATCTGTTTATCAATGGTTTCGTCTTCAATTTTTTCGAACAGTAATTCAGATTCGCCCAATTGATGTCCTTCAGCCATGAAGTCGTATCTGCCTAAATCGTTCCAATTCAGATTTTCAAAACGGATGAAGCTACGTATCTTTTTAGTTGTGAAAGGTAAGAACGGTTCAAATGCTATAGCCAAGTTAGCCACAATCTGTAACGATAGATTTAGTATTGTTGCTGTGCGTGACATATCGGTTTTGGCAGTTTTCCAGGGCTCTGTATCAGCAAGATATTTATTTCCGAGACGTGCCAAATTCATAGCTTCTCTCAACGCTTCGCGGAAACGATAGTTGTCTAAGCTATGTTCGATAGTCTGTTTTGTGCCTGATAACTCTTCCAACATTTGCTTGTCGTATTCGGTTAATTCGCCGAGTGCAGGAACTTTGTTGTCAAAATACTTTTGTGTCAGAACCATAGCACGATTGATGAAGTTTCCTAAAATAGCCACCAACTCGTTGTTGTTGCGTGCCTGGAAATCGCGCCATGTAAAATCGTTGTCTTTAGTTTCGGGAGCATTTGCTGTGAGTACGTATCGCAAAATATCTTGTTTGCCCGGGAACTCTTCCAGATATTCGTGTAGCCAAACTGCCCAGTTTTTTGACGTGGAAATCTTATCGCCTTCCAAATTTAAAAACTCGTTGGCAGGAACGTTTTCCGGCAAAATATATGAGCCTTCGGCTTTTAGCATCGACGGGAAAACTATGCAGTGGAAAACGATATTGTCTTTTCCTATAAAGTGAACCATCTTTGTATCTTCGCTTTTCCACCAAGTTTCCCATGTGTCGGGATATTTCTCTATTGTGTTGGAGATATATCCGATAGGTGCATCAAACCAAACATAAAGTACTTTGCCTTCGGCACCTTCAACAGGAACAGGTACGCCCCAATCCAAATCACGACTTACCGCACGTGGTTGCAATCCAAGGTCTAACCACGATTTGCACTGCCCGTAAACATTTGTTTTCCACTCTTTATGATCTTCCAAAATCCATTTCCGCAACCACGGTTCATGATTCTGAAGTGGTAAGTACCAATGTTTGGTTTTTTTCATTACCGGAACATTGCCGCTAAGGGTGGATTTCGGATCAATCAAATCGGTTGCATTCAAAGATGTGCCGCATTGCTCGCATTGGTCGCCGTAAGCGTTTGGATTTTGACAATGCGGACACGTTCCCGTGATATATCTGTCTGCAAGAAATTGTTTTGCTTCTTCGTCGTAATACTGTTCCGATTCTTGTTCAATAAATTCACCTTTGTCGTAAAGTTTTCTGAAAAAATCGGATGCGGTTTTATAATGAATATCCGAAGTTGTACGAGAATATATATCGAACGAAATGCCAAACTCTTCGAACGACTCTTTTATTAACTTATGGTATCTGTCCACGATATCTTGAGGTGAAACATTCTCTTTTCTGGCTTTTATAGTGATTGGAACACCGTGTTCGTCACTACCGCCGATAAAAATCACTTCCTCACCTTTAAGACGTAAATATCTGGCATAAATATCAGCCGGAACGTAAACTCCGGCTAAGTGACCAATATGTACCGGACCATTGGCATATGGAAGTGCCGATGTAATAAGGGTTCGTTTAAATTGTTTTGACATATTCAATTCCTTCTTTTATTTGATTGGTTCTAAAATTCAATTTTAAGTTGCAAAGATACAAAAAATAGCTGTTTTAGGATTAATCGTATTAAAATAATAGTATGAAAGTGGCTATTTAGACTAATTTTTGTCGCTAATTAAAGCCAATTTATTACAAATAGTTACATTAGATTGTGCAATAATGCTTATCTTTGTCTAAAGTAAATAGTTATAAATTTGGATTTACAGAAAGAAATAGAGCATTTGTTTGTGTCGCAACAAAAAGGTTGGGACTTAATGAGTTCTGCAATTGAACAATTGGATAAAGTGCAGACAAAGAATTTTTCTTGGGGTGACGAAATATTGGTGCAGGTTCAATACAATCCGGCACGAATTGTTTCTGCATCGACTAAAATAGATGAAAATGAAATAAATAAGAGACCATGTTTCCTTTGTGAACGAAACAGACCGTCAGAGCAAACAGGTATTTCATTTCTCGAAAAATATACAATTCTTACCAACCCATATCCGATTTTGCGAAATCATCTGACTGTTGCTTCACAATCGCATGTGCCACAAAGAATTAGAAATAGAGTAGGAGATGTGCTTTCTTTAACGGAACTGCTGCCCAATTATGTGGTGTTTTACAATGGTCCCAAATGTGGAGCTTCGGCACCCGACCATTTTCATTTACAAGCTGGGTTGAAGACAGAAGCATTATTGCAAGGCGACAACGAGTTGCGTTCTTGCTTTATTATTGAAAGTGAGTTTGCTCATGAAGTTACTGAGTGTTTCGAGGATGTTTATCATTTCTTGCGAAAGAAACAAGAAAATCAGGACGAGCCTATGCTCAATCTTATTGCATTTAACCAAAACAACAAGTATGTTGTACATGTTTTCCCGCGAAAAGCTCATCGACCGAGACAATATTTTTATGAGGGAAAACAGAAAATGCTTATAAGTCCCGGAGCACTCGATATGGCAGGACTCATTATCGCATCGCGTGAGGAAGATTTTATTAAAATCACAAAAGAGGATATCGAAGATATTTTTTCTCAGGTTTCGATGCAGATAATGTGATTTTTTTTAGATGTATTGTTCCACTTAAAAAAACAATGGTATGGATTTTGCGGAATATTTATTAAAAAGAATAGAAGGAGATAAGAGCTTGAAAAAACCACTCAAAGCATTGATCTGTTTTTCTAAAACAACAACCGGTGTTGTTTTGGGTAAACTTATTATCAATATTTTGAAATCCAATCCCGAAAACTCATCTATTGTAGCACTTAACATGATAGATGATGATGTTCAGAGAAGTGATGATGAGTTAATCAGGTATAAAACGGAGTTGTTTGGAGACCTGATAGAAGAGTGTGAAAAAAACAGTATCGGAGTGCGTACGCTATTAAAGGAATCGAGTGATTTTGCAACAGATATTTTGGCAGTTGCAGAAGAGTACGACTGCAACTTTATTTTAATGGGTGTTGGAAGTCAGGTTTTTGAACCGACCGTATGGAAAAAATATCTGTCTATTTTTGAAAGTGATCCCGATTATGATACAGCTATTGCGGCAGGCTCCGGTTTGAAGAGTGTAACTTCTTTGTTGAAACATAGCCCAATTGATATGGGTGTTTTTGTGGAGAATAATTTTTCTACCATAACCAATGTTTTCGCCCCTTTGCTTCATAAAGACGATGTTTCGATTTTTCCATACTTGTCTCAGGTAGCTCGTTCGCCAAAGGTGAAAGTAACAATTTGGGATGCAATAGGAATTATTAATTCTGACCAGAAAATTCAGAAACTATTTCAAAACATGAACAAAAAAACCGATAATCGCATAGTTTTGTGGGATAACCAAAAGAAAATTGAGCACGATTTTATTTCTCAACAAAGCCTGGTTATTATCGGGGTTGTGAGCTGGGATAAACTGATAGGGTCGGCAATTCCATGGAGCAATATTTTGCCTTCAACGCTCATAATAAAGGAAGAAACAAATTACTGATAAATGAATAACAGACAAGTAAAGCAAAAATATCAAATTATATATAACTCTATTGAAAACAGAGAGCTTAAAGGTGCTTTCGATGGTATTAGAAAAATAATCGAAGAGCAACAAAACTGGTCTCTGAACGAGCGACTTACAGAGTTGGAGTCAAATTATAAATATATGATTCACTACATGCTCGAAGGGAACAACGACCCGCAACAAAAAGAGTTATACACAAAATTTATCCGCGATGCTTACAATTTGGCTGACGATGCCATCGAGTTTCAGCAATTGCAGATAAGTTCGCAATATTATTATGAAAAAAAGAGAGTAATGAGTGTGTCAAACTCTCTATTGGTTGACGACTATTTAGAGGCAATCACAAAGTTGAAAGACTCTCTTACTGTTATCAATCTGTTATCTGAAGTTGCTGAAAAAGAGGACAAAGCAAACAGCAAACATATCGAGCGTGAAAAAGTGCTGCAAAATCTTTTTTATTCCGTTTTTGTGTCGAACAGAGCAAATGATGATATGATTTCGTCGTATGAAAAGCTGATGAATAGTAGCATGTTGTCTGAAAATGATAAATGTGCCTTTATTTCAGCTTTAACGATGAATGTTTTGCAACGTTTTGATAAGAAAAAGATAGCTTTCTTGTTGGATGCTTGTCAAAATGAATCGACACAAATCGCGATGCGAGCAATAATCGGTATAATTCCGATTTTTCAGATATATGAAAAACGATGGAAGTATTTTCCCGAAATTGCAAATCGACTAAAATTGTTGTCCGACGATGGACTTTTTAGTAATCGTTTGATAATCGCTATTATTCAGTTTATTCAGGCTCACGAAACGGAAAAAATCACAAAAAAACTTACCGAAGAGCTAATTCCCGAAATGATGAAGCTAAGCCCGATGATTGGGAAGAAAATTAATCTCGATGAGTGGATTGGCGAAACAGGAATGGAAGATAAAAATCCCGAGTGGGAGAAAGTTATAGAAGAATCGGGTTTGGCAGATAAGTTGCAAGAGTTTTCAGAGCTGCAATTAGGCGGAGCCGATGTGTTTCACTCAACCTTTTCAAATCTTAAAACATATCCGTTTTTCAACGAGATGAACAATTGGTTTTTGCCTTTTGATATAGAGCATTCGTTGCTCAAAAAAATGTTTTCCGATAAAAAAGAGCGTGATGTGTTGCTCGAAACTCTTTTTTCTACGAAACTGATGTGCAATTCCGATAAATACTCTATGTGTTTTAGCATGATGGTTATGCCCGAAGAGTATCGAAAAATGATGATTTCGCAACTTAGCGCCGAAAGTTCGGAGTTGCAAAGAATGGAAAAAGAGGAGTTGATGCTGACCGGTTTTCGCGAGGAAGAGACTATCACTAAGCAGTATGTGCAGGATTTGTATCGCTTTTTCAAGCTTTTTTCAAGAAAGGCAGACTTTACCGATATTTTCAATCTGCCTTTGAATTATCATCAGTTATCTCTGTTTGAGCCGATTGTGTTAGAACAGAACAATTTGCAAAGAATTGCGTTATACTATTTCGAAAAAAATAATTTCAAAGAGGCACTTTCTGCATATCAGCTACTTCAAAAGATGCAGCCCAATGAGGTGGAAATCAGTCAGAAGATAGGATATTGCTACCAAATGTCAGGCGATGTTTCCGAAGCACTTAAAGCGTATCTTAAAGCGGAGTTAATCGACGAAAACAATTTGTGGAATCTACGTCGTATCGCTCACTGTTATCGTATTTTGAAAGAGCCTGAAAGTGCACTTCGATATTATCGTCGATTAGAACAACTAAAACCTGACGATATGAATATCCAGCTCAATATTGGACACTGTTTTTTGGAATTGAAGCAATACGAAGAGGCTCTGAATTACTATTTTAAGGTTGAGTTTTCTGACAGTAACAATACACGTGCGTGGCGTTCAATTGCCTGGACTGCGTTTTTGTTGCAAAAGTTTGATTTGGCACAAAATTATTATCAACAAATCATTGAAAACAAACCAAATGCACACGACTACTTAAATGCCGGACATGTGGCACTTTGTCTTGATAATCTTAAAGAGGCGACTGAATTATACGCTCTGTCGCTTAAAAGTGCCGGCAGTTATGAGGCATTCAAAACCATGCTTGCAGAAGATAGGGAAGAGCTGATAAAATCGAATGTAAATATCGAAATTATCCCGATTATTTTAGATAAGATTCGGTTTGACACGGAAACAAATTAAAATCATTAATAAATGAATATCCGACAACTATTATCCCGCCGCATCCTTATTCTCGACGGTGCGATGGGAACATTAATACAACGACATAAACTTACTGAAGAGCAATTTCGTGGAGAGCAATTTAAAAACGTTGCAAAACCGCAAAGAGGAAACAACGATTTGCTTTCCATTACGCAACCGGAAATTATTTCCGATATTCACCGACAATATCTTTCGGTAGGTGCCGATATTATCGAAACCAACACGTTCAACGCCACAAGTATTTCGATGGCGGATTACGATATGCAATCGCACGTGCGGGAAATCAATCTTTCAGCCGCAAAATTGGCACGCAAAGTTGCCGACGAGTTTACGGCAAAAACACCCGATAAACCACGTTTCGTTGCAGGTTCTATCGGACCGACAAACAAAACCACATCCATGAGTCCCGATGTGGAGAATCCGATGTATCGTGCGGTAACTTTCGACGATATGAAAGCTTCATACAAAGAGCAAATTCTCGCTTTGGTGGAAGGTGGTGTAGATTTGTTGCTTTTAGAAACCGTTTTCGATACGCTTAATGCTAAAGCTGCCATTTTTGCTATTCAGGAAGTGGCTGCCGAAACAGGAAAAGACACACCTTTAATTATTTCCGTAACCATTACCGATAAGGCGGGACGTACGCTTTCGGGACAGACTTTGGAGGCTTTTGTAACATCTGTTAGCCACGCAAATCCGCTTGCTATCGGGTTGAACTGTTCTTTCGGAGCGCGCGATATGAAGCCCTATTTGAAAGAGTTGGGACGAATTGCACCGTTTTACGTTAGTGCTTATCCCAACGCGGGATTGCCCAATCAATTGGGAGAATATGATGAGACACCCGAAAAAATGGCATCGCAAATTCGGGAGTTTATCGATGAAGAGTTGGTTAATATTATTGGCGGATGTTGCGGCACAACGCCCGAACATATCGCTCTTTACACGGAACTCATCGAAGGGAAAAAACCGCGAAAACCTGCATCGAAACCCGAACATCTGCATCTATCGGGTTTGGAAGAGTTGAAAATTACACCCGAAATCAATTTTGTAAATATCGGCGAACGCTGCAATGTGGCAGGTTCACGCAAGTTTTTACGACTGATTAATGAGAAAAACTACGACGAAGCGTTAGAAATAGCTCGCAAACAGGTTGACGACGGTGCGCAGGTTATCGACGTAAATATGGATGACGGATTGTTAGACGGTGTGCAAGAGATGACCAATTTTCTCAACCTGTTGGCATCCGATCCGGAAGTTGCCCGTGTTCCAATAATGATTGATTCATCGAAATGGGAGGTTTTGGAAGCCGGATTGAAATGCGTTCAGGGTAAGTGCATTGTGAACTCTATTTCGCTCAAAAATGGCGAGGAGGAGTTTCTGAAACATGCCCGATTAATTCAATCTTACGGAGCGGCGGTTATCGTTATGGCATTTGACGAAGAGGGACAAGCCACATCGTACGAGCGTCGTATCGAAATCTGTCAACGTGCTTACAATCTATTGGTTGAAGATGGTTTCGACCCGAAAAACATTATTTTCGACCCGAATATTCTTGCCATTGCAACCGGAATGGAAGAGCACCGGAATTACGCTGCCGATTTCATTAAAACTGTTCGTTGGATTAAAGAAAATCTGCCATACGCACTTGTAAGCGGCGGAGTTAGCAATTTGTCGTTCTCGTTCCGCGGCAACAACTATATTCGTGAAGTGATGCACTCGGTTTTCCTTTATCATGCCATTCAGGCAGGAATGGATATGGTAATTGTAAATCCGGCGGAGTCGGTTCTGTACGAAGATATTCCGATTGAAGAGCGAGAGTTGGTGGAAGATGTTATTTTTAATCGACATGAACATGCCGAAGAGAAATTGACCGAACTTGCCGAACGTTTGAAAAACGAAAAGACACCCGAATCGGAGCATGCAAAAGCGCAAGAGTGGCGTTCGCTTTCGTTGGATGAGCGATTGAGTTACGCGTTGGTAAAGGGTATTGGCGATTATTTGGAAGAAGATATTGCCGAAGCTTTGACAATCTATCCGCGTGCCGTGGATGTTATCGATAAGCCGTTGATGACGGGAATGAATGTGGTTGGCGATCTGTTTGGTTCGGGAAAAATGTTCCTGCCACAGGTGGTAAAAGCGGCTCGAACAATGAAAAAAGCTGTTGCTATTTTGCAACCCACTATCGAAGCCGAAAAAGCGGCAGGCGAATCTCACAAAGCAGGAAAAATTGTGTTGGCAACCGTTAAGGGTGATGTACACGATATTGGTAAAAACATAGTTTCCATTGTGTTATCGTGCAATAATTACGAAATTATCGATTTGGGCGTGATGGTTTCGGCTGAAAAAATTATAGATACCATTCGCGAAGAGAAACCTGATATGGTGGGATTGAGCGGATTGATTACGCCTTCGTTAGAAGAGATGTCAATTGTTGCCGAAGAGATGCAAAAAGCGGGTTTCACAATTCCGTTGCTAATCGGTGGAGCCACCACATCGAAACTGCATACTGCGTTGAAAATTGCGCCGAAATATGGATTGGGTACGGTGCTTTACGTGAAAGATGCGTCGCAAAGTCCTGCGGCTGTGGCTAATTTGCTAAATCCCGAAACAAGTGAAAAGTATATCAAAACCGTTCGCGATGAGTATCAGGCACTTCGTGAAAAGAGTTCCGAAAAGAGTTCGGAGCTTGTCTCTTTATCCGAAGCTCGTGAAAATGGTTTCAAAATAGATTTGAACAATTTCGATGCTGTTAAGCCGAAAACAATGGGACGAATCCTGCTTGACGATATAAAAATTGAAGAGATAATTCCCTATATCAATTGGAAATTCTTTTTCCACTCGTGGAATCTGTCACCTAAATTCCACACTGTTACTAATGTAAGCATGTGCGGACATTGTCAGGCACAGTGGCTCGCTCATTTCAGTGAAGATGAGCGCGAGCGTGCTCAGGAAGCATCAAAATTGTACGAAGATGCGGTGAATATGTTGAAAAAGTTTATCGATTTGGATGTTGACTATATCAAAGCGGTTTTCGGTTTCTATGAGGCGTATAGTGAAAACGATACTGTTTTTATCGATGGCAAACCGTTCCCGATGCTTCGTCAACAGAAGAAATCTGATAAAAATGAGTACCTTTGCATTGCCGATTTTATCGCGCCGAAATCATCGGGAAAGAGAGACTTTATTGGAGCTTTCGCGGTAACGGGTGGTGCCGGGTCGGATTATCTGATTCGTAAATACGAAAACGAAGGCGATGAGTACTCTGCCCTGTTGATGAAATCGTTACTCGACCGTCTTGCCGAAGCTGCCACAGAGTGGTTGCACGAAAAAGTGCGTCGCGAGTATTGGGCTTACGCATCCGATGAAAAACTATCGGTTAGCGAAATGTTTTCGGTAAAATATCGTGGCATTCGTCCTGCTGTGGGTTATCCGTCTATTCCCGACCAATCGGTGAATTTCGCTTTGCATGAGATGCTTCATTCCGAAGAAATCGGAGTTTCGCTTACCGAAAACGGAGTGATGTATCCTAACGCATCGGTTAGCGGCTTTTTCATTGCTCATCCCGAATCAAGCTATTTTGCTGTCGGCGAAATATCGGAAGAGCAATTGGAAGATTACGCTACAAGAAAAGGAGAGGATTCAAAAGATATAAGGAAGTTTTTATTGGGAAATTTATAATGAAAAGCTAATTCTAATTTGCTTAAAATAATATTGAAAAACAATTTATGAGAAGTTTCGGAAGTGATAACAATTCAGGTGTGCATCCGCGTATAATACAGGCGATTATCGATGCTAACACAAATCACACTGTCGCTTATGGCGACGATGAGTGGACACACCGTGCAGAAAATGTGGTAAGAGAGTTGTTAGGAGAAAAAGATATACAGCCGATGTTTGTTTTTAACGGAACGGGAGCAAACGTTGTTGCATTGCAGGCTTGTGTGTTGCCATTTCATTCTATTATCTGTGCTTCAACGGCACATATAGCGGTGGATGAGTGCGGAGCACCGACAAAATTTACGGGTGCCGTACTGAAAGAGATTGACACACCCGACGGAAAACTTACACCCGAATTGGTCAGACCGCATTTGCATGGTTTTGGATTCGAGCATCACTCGCAACCGAAAGTTATTGCTATATCGCAAACAACAGAATTAGGCACGGCATACACACCCGACGGGCTAAAAGCTCTTGCCGATTTGGCTCACGAACACGATATGTATCTTTTCGTTGACGGTACCCGAATTGCCAACGCATGTGATTATTTGAATGTTTCGTTGCGTGAAATTACGGTTGATTGCGGTGTGGATATTTTCACGTTGGGAGGTACAAAAAACGGCTTGATGATGGGTGAGGTAATTGTTCCGTTACGCAAAGAGCTTGCCGAAAACATGAAGTATTATCGCAAACAGACCACGCAACTCTATTCTAAAATGCGTTTTATTTCGGCACAATTTATTCCATATTTGAAAGAGAATATTTGGTTGGAAAACGCTCGTCGTTCTAATGCCGCTGCTCAAAAGCTGGCAACCGAAATGAATAAAATCGAAATCGAATTTACTCAAAAAGTGGAATCGAATCAACTCTTTTTCATCCTTCCAAAAGATATTACCGACAAATTGCTCGAACGCTATTTCTTTTATTCATGGGACGAAAATCGCAACGAATCGCGCTTGGTTTGTTCTTGGGACACGACAGACGGTGATATTGAAGATTTTATATCTTATTTGAAAACAATAATTTAATATGATTGTTTTTAAAGTATTATAGAATCAATTGCCACGCCTTTTAAGGCGTGGGTTTGATGAGCTCTGGAAATTGGCTTTAGCCAAAATTTATATAAGTTTGGGCTGAAGCCCTTTATTTGTGTAACAATTGACCATGCCTTAAAAGGCGTGGAAACAGAAAATAGTTTTTATAATAACAAAGTATTTCGGACAATTAATTCGTAAATCCGAAATCGCAAATCGTAAATAAAGACATGTTTGATTTTTTAGATGTTTACCCTTGGTTATTGCCCATAATGATATTTTTCGGGCGCATTATTGACGTTTCACTTGGAACGTTACGTATTATTTTTGTATCGAAAGGCGAGAAGTATTTGGCACCGATTATTGGTTTTTTTGAAGTGTTTATTTGGGTGGTAATTATTTCGCAAATTCTTACCCGTGCAAACGATTTAGTTTCGTATTTATCCTATGCAGGTGGTTACGCAGCAGGGAACTATATTGGTATTTTGCTTGAACAACGCATTGCTTATGGCATTGTGTTATGTAGAATTTATACGCAAAATGACGGTATGGAGTTGGTGCAGTTGCTCAATAAGATGAATTTCGGTGCAACAGTGACACATGGAAAAGGTTCTACCAGTAAAGTAGATATAGTAGAAACTGTTATTAAACGTGACCAAATGAAATTGGTAGAACGTACGTTAACCGATTTTGACCCTGATATTTTTTATGTGGTAGAGGATGTGCGTAACAAGCAAAATGGTATTTTCGCTAAACGTAATAATATTATTAAGCGATGGAGGCCGGGTAAATAATTTACGCAATATGATATTAAAAAAGGAAAACTACATCCAGAAGTTTTCCTTTTTTTATATAAATAATTCTTGTCTACATTAAAATCGATAGCCAACAGAAAAAGACATTCTAATAAAAGCCCATGGACTTTTTACGTTTGCTTGTGCTGAGTGCGAATCTACAGTAACACCGTCGGCTTTGAATATTTTTTTGTTTCCTCATTCGAGATTATTGATAGCTTTTTCCAACTCATGTTTTAAAATAACTTGTTCTTCCGGTGAGATTTCACGAGTAGATTCACCGTTGAAAACGCCTCTATTTGCACCATAATGTGCACCAATAATAGTCCAGTCCAATGCAATGTTTTTATTTTTCCCAAGCAGCCATTGAGCACCAACTATAGCTCCAAAACTATGAGTGTTCATTTTTCCATCGAGAATAACACTTTGGTTGATATTGTTTTCATCTTGATAATAAACGGTGTAATTGTCAGCGTTGAAATGTTCGTATTTGTAATATGGACCAACGTAAAATCCTCTTCCATATCCCGATTTTCCAAGATAAAAACGAACTTCCGGAGTAAAGGCAAAAGAGCTTGCTTGTATCTCTTTTACATCTTGGTCTTCAGTAAATTTCCCAATAAAAGGAATGTTGCCTTTCGGCATAAAGTTTACTCCTACTACGGCACTAATGTTTTTGTTGATAACACGTTCGCCATAAAATCCGAAATTGCGTGTAACCCAACCTAATGCGTTAGCTTTGGCAATGGTTTTACCATCTAGCAATGCAACATCGCTCATATTCCACGATTCACCGTTTATTTCTTGTGCATTTAAGTTACATAGAGTCATTAGACCTATTGTAACAAAGATAAATAGTCTTTTTTTCATTTTCTTTTTATTTTAAACCTTTAAAAATATACTTATTTATACCAAAAAAAAGAGGGTTGCAACCAAAAATTATTGACTATGTTTTGCTTCTTGCCAAATCTCTTCCATCTCCTCCAACGTCATCTCTTTTAACGAGCGACCTTGTTCCTTTACCTTTTTTTCCATGTAATTGAAACGATAGATAAATTTTTTATTGGTACGCTCTAAAGCGTTGTCGGGATTTACTTTATATAGTCGGGCTGCATTGATAATACTGAAAATAACATCACCAAATTCGCCTTCCATTTTATCAGCGTCCATGCTTACTATTTCTGCTTCAAGTTCGCCTATCTCTTCTTTTACTTTTTCCCAAACATCATGTCGTTCATTCCAGTCAAAACCCGAATTTCTGGCTTTGTCTTGTATTCGATAGGCTTTCACCAACGCTGGCAGAGCAGAAGGGACACCTTCCAAAACGGTTTTATTGCCACCCTTTTCTTGTAGTTTAATCTCTTCCCACGATTTCTCTACTGCTCCGGCAGAATCTATGTTTTTTTCGCCGAAGACATGCGGATGGCGAAAAATAAGCTTGTCGCAAATGGTGTTGCATACATCTGCAATATCAAAAGCTTTTTTCTCTTCTCCGATTTTAGAGTAAAAAACCACGTGAAGCAACAAATCGCCTAACTCTTTTTTTATCTCTTCGTTATCGTTATTTATAATTGCTTCAGCAAGCTCGTAAGTCTCTTCGATAGTGTTGGCGCGAAGGCTTTCGTTAGTTTGTACCTTATCCCAAGGACATTTGGCACGTAGCTCATCCATTACATCGAGCAGTCGTCCAAAAGCTTCGATTTTTTGTTGTCTGGTGTTCATTGTAGAATATATAAAGACGGTGTATATTTAAACGAAGCAGAAATCCCGATTTAACGGGTTACCGTCAGAGTGATTATTATTTAAAAAAGTAGAGACGTACAATTGCACGTCTCTACAAAGTTTTTATTGTTGATTTTTGAAGTTTCGCAATCCTGTTTCAAGGAATTCCAAATATCTGTTCACATCCTGATCGAATGCGTACGAAGGTGCGATTGGTTTTCCCTCAAGATCGAGTGCTATATAGTATGGTTGAGCATTTGCACCAAATTTGTAACGTTGCAAATAACTCCACTTATCACCAACGGTTTTAAGTTTCGTGATTTTTCCGTTTTCTTCAACCTCAATTACTTCAGGAAGTTTAGTTTTATCATCAACCATTAGTGTTACCAAAACGTAATCGTTATCCAGAATGTTTTTTACGCGTGCATCTGTCCAAACTGATGCTTCCATATTACGACAGTTAACGCATCCATAACCCGAGAAGTCAATCATAACAGGTTTATTGTTCTGTTTAGCATAAACCATTGCAGATTCGTAATCCATGAATTTTGCATGAACCGAGCCATCATATAAGTTAAAATCTTGTGTGTAGATTGGAGGAGAGAATGCACTTATCGATTTTAATGGAGCACCCCATAAGCCGGGAACCATATAAATAGCGAAAGCAAAAGATATAATAGCCATAAATAGTCTTGGTACCGACACATATGGCAAGTCGCTGTCGTGTTTGAATTTCAGTTTGCCTATTAGATAAAAACCTAATAGTGCAAAAATCACAATCCATAAAACAAGGAATACCTCTCTATCTAATATTCTCCATCCGTAAGCCAGGTCAGCTACCGATAAGAATTTAAGAGCTAGTGCAAGTTCCAGAAATCCAAGAACAACTTTTACCGAGTTTAACCATCCTCCCGATTTGGGTAAGCTTTGTAGCCACGATGGGAAAATTGCAAATAGAGCGAAAGGAATAGATAATGCTACCGCAAAACCAAACATACCTACTGCAGGTGCAAGAATATTACCAGATGTTGCAGCATCTACAAGCAAGGTTCCAATAATAGGTCCTGTACAAGAGAATGAAACCAAAGCCAAAGTAAATGCCATGAAGAAAATACCAAGCAAACCACCGGCTTTGTCAGCTTTCTCGTCCATTTTATTTGTCCATGAAGCAGGTAGTACCAGGTCGAATGCTCCAAAAAATGCAATAGCAAAGAAAACAAGTAGTGCAAAGAATATCAAGTTAAATATTGCACTTGTTGAAAGGTCATTAAGTGCGCTGGCTCCAAATATACCTGTAATTATCAAACCTAGTGATACATAGATAACAATGATAGATGCTCCATAAATGACAGCTTCATTTATTGCTTTTTTCTTTTCAGTTTTGTTTCGTTTTAGGAAAAAGCTCACAGTCATTGGAATAAGCGGCCAAATACATGGTGTTAACAGTGCGATGAAACCACCAATAAAGCCTGAAATCAAAATCCATATAAGTGATCTGCCTGCCACACTTCCTTTCATCCCGTATTCTTTCAACTCTTCTATAACAGGTGTCCAAAGAGCGCTAACGTCAAGATCGCTTGAAGTTACTGCGGGTGTAGCAAGGGAATCTGAAGCAACTGTGGCTGTATCTAAAAGTTCTGCAACAGTTGCTTCTTGAGCAGCCTCTTCCGCTGTAAGTTGTGCTACTGTAACAGTTGTAGGTAGATCTTTTGAACTAAAAGCAAAATCTATAGGAGTTGGCGGTAAGCAACTTCCCTCATTACAAGCTTGCGCTCTGATATCGCCTTCAAGAGCAAATTTTGCTTTGTCGGTAATTTTAAAACGTTGGGCAAAATTTGTAGAGTTATCAAAAGTTCCGATATTCATTTCAAACATCGGGTCAAACTTTACATTGGCTTTTTTGCCTAAAACTTTGAATTTGCCAACAGGTTTAGCTCCAACAATTTTGTCTATACTTAATGTGGTTGCAGTTGGTCCACCTTCGGGTATATCTATGTCGTATATATGCCAACCAGCCTTGATATTAGCGTTTGCAATGAGATCTATTTCTCCATTGCCGGCATCTTTTATACTAAATTTCCAAACAACCTCATCTTGTGAAAATGAAGAAAGAGTGAAAATTAACAATAAACTAAGGAGTGATAATACTCTTTTTACTTGCATAATTACTGTTGTTTTGAGATATATTTATGAATTGATTTTTATTTGAGTTTGCAAAGTTACGAAAAAATTAATGTCTTTCAAATATCAATCGGAATATTTAATAAAAACTATGTATTTTTATAATAATCAAAAGGTTTTCCAGCCTTGAGCTTTAAGTTGTAACTCTTGTCCGTCGCGTGTAATAAGCACAAATCCATTTTCCTCTTTTGTGATATGTCCGATTAAATGAATACCCGCTATTGCAGACATTTTTTCGTGTAAATGTAGCGGTACGGTGAAAAGAAGTTCATAATCTTCACCTCCGTTTAATGCAACTGTTGTTACATTCATATTGAATGTTTCTGCCATAGTAGCTGTTTGGTAGTCTATTGGTAGTTTATCTTCAAATATCTGACAGCCAACTTTGCTTTGTTTGCAAATATGCATTATATCGGAAGATAATCCGTCTGAAATATCTATCATTGAAGTAGGTACAATATTGTGTTCTCTCAATATATCAATAATATCTTTTCTGGCTTCCGGCTTTAAACTACGTTCCAAAATATACTCTTTGCCTGCAAAGTCTGGTTGAGGATTGTCGTTTGTCAAAAAAACAGTTTTTTCTCTTTCAAGAAGTTGTAGTCCCATATACGAAGCACCCAAGTCTCCCGAAACATAAATTAAGTCGTTGTTTTGTGCTCCGTTTCGATATGTGATTTTATCTTTTTCACCGATACCAATACAAGTAATGCTTATGTTTAGTCCGGTAAGTGATGATGTTGTATCGCCTCCAACTATGTCAACACCATAAATTTGACATGCTAATTTCAGACCATCGTAAAAAGTTTCAAGGTCTTCTATCGAAAACTTACTTGACAAACCTAACGATACGGTTATTTGTTGTGGCTGGCCATTCATTGCATAAATATCTGAGAAGTTTACAACTGCTGCTTTGTAGCCTAAGTGCTTAAGTGGGACATAGGTCAAATCGAAATGGATTCCTTCCAATAACAAATCAGTAGTTACCAAAACTTGTTTGTCGCTATAGTTTAAAACGGCAGCATCATCGCCAACACCTACAACAGTGGTGTCTTGCGTGGGTTTTATCTCTTTTGTAAGATGTTCTATCAGTCCAAACTCACCAAGAGTTGATATTTCTGTTCGCTTCACTTTATCAATTTATTTTAGTTGATATCTATATATAAAGAAACACCAATTAATTTTTCAATTGACTGGTGTTCTTTCTTTTATTTAGATTTTGTTATTTTATTTTTTGTACAACCGTACGCATTATTTCTGCTATTTGTGGTTGTGCTATTTTGGCTGCCTCTTGTACCTCTTCGTGAGAAATCTCTACAATTTTTCCGATAACTCCCAGGTCGGTAATTATTGAGAATGCCAAAACTTTCATTTTTGCGTGATTTGCTACAATTACTTCAGGTACTGTGCTCATACCTACTGCATCACCGCCAATTATTCGTAAATAATTGTATTCGGCAGGTGTTTCGAAAGTTGGTCCCGATAGACCTACATAAACTCCGCGTTGCAATTTTATGTTTTTCTCTTTTGCAACATCCATTGCCATAAGGCGTAACTCTTTGTTGTAGGCCTCGCTCATGTCGGGGAATCTTGGTCCTAACTCATCATAGTTTTTGCCATGAAGTGGATTTTCGGGAAACAGATTGATATGGTCTTCTATCAGCATAATGTCGCCAACATCGAAAGTGGGGTTCATTCCTCCCGCAGCATTTGATACGAAAAGGTATTCTATGCCAAGTTCTTTGAAAACTCTGATAGGGAAAGTAACCTGTTTCATGTTGTATCCTTCGTAGTAGTGGAAACGACCTTGCATAGCAAGAACTCTTTTCTTGCCAAGCATTCCAAGAATTAACTTTCCACTATGTCCTTCTACCGTTGAAATAGGAAAGTTAGGTATTTCGGTATATGGAAACTCAACTCTGTCTGTTATTTCGTTTGCCAACTCGCCTAATCCTGTTCCCAAAATTATTGCCGTATTAGGCATATCTGTAATTTTACTTCTTAGATAATCTGCCGTTTGTTTTATAGTTTCTAACATGTTTATAAATTATTTTATTAAATGAACTTTTTCCTCCTTTTCCCAAAAACATAACTTCTATGGGAATATAATATAGTATTTTTTTTAATTCTTCGTCCAGAAAATTTAATTCTCTAAATCTGGTCGCATCTTTTTCTGTAGTAATAATTATTTTATTATCACTGTCTATTTTATCTAACTCTTTTTTAATGTCTTCAATGTCTGAAGGCTTGAAGAAATGGTGGTCTGGGTAAAACCTGGTGTATAAATTGTAAGTTTTTAACTCCAGCTTATCTACCATGGGTTGAGGCGATGCTATGCCGGTAACCAAAAAGACATGTTTTTTTCTTAATTCGTCAGGCTCGTAATTTGGTAAATCCAAATTGGAAAAAACAGGAAGAATATCTCCGTAATCAAATGAAGTAAAAAATAGACTTTGATATTGGAACAGGTTCAAACCATTCTCATAAATTCTGAAGTCTATAGGTTGCATTTCGTTACTGCATTTTGTTACTATCACAATATTTGCTCTGTCTTTTCCGCTCAATGGTTCTCGCAGACGACCTGCCGGCAGAAGCTTATCTTCATAAACGGGACGATTGCTATCTACCAATAATATTGAAAGCGAAGGTGTAACATGTCTGTGTTGAAACCCATCATCCATCAAGATTACGTCCGGGCGTTCTTCTTTTTCTATGGATAATATTTTTTCTATAGCGTTTCGTCTGTTGCCATCAACTACAACCAGCGTGTCGGGGTATTTCTGTTTTATTTGAAGAGGTTCGTCGCCTACTTGACTAACGTTTGAATCAACGTCAACTATATGAAAACCTTTACTCTTTCTTTTATAACCCCTACTTAAAACGGCAACTTTATATTTTGATGCCAACATTTGTATTAAATACTCGACATGTGGCGTTTTGCCTGTTCCGCCAACAGAGATGTTTCCAACACAAATTACAGGAATGTCGTATTTCTTCGATTTCAATATTTTTGTATCAAACAACTTGTTGCGTATTCTCACACCAATGCCATACAACCACGAAAGCGGCAGTAGGGAGCGTTTAATATGAGGAACAGGCGTTTTTTCCATTCTGTTACGTGAACTTGTTATTTGATATTAATATCGTAAGGTACTCGTGCTTGAATATAATCTTGCTCTTTTACATCCTTTATCAGGTTGAAAAGTGTGTAGCTTTCGCCCAGATATTCTTTCAAGGTTTTAGCCGCTAATTCATTTTTTTGTTTGCTGAATAACTCTTCGAAAGGCGATTTCAGTTTTGGATATTCAAATATTACATAGCTTTTACCTAAGTTTGCTAAATCTGCAGCTATTTCAATAGCTTTGTCAATTCCACCAAGTTCGTCAACCAATCCCAACTCTTTTGCCTGGTTACCTGTCCAGACTCTACCTTCTGCATATTGAGCCAATGAGTCTTTGTGCATATTTCGTCCATCTGCACAGCGAGTTAAGAAGAGGTCATATCCTCTGTTGATATAAGCTTGCAACAACTCTCTCTCTTGTGTATTGAATGGTCTGTTGAGGCTACCAAAATCGGCAAATTCGTTTGTTTTTACAACACTAGTACTAACCCCGATTTTTTTTGTAGTTCCCTCAAAGTTTGGAATCATACCAAAGATTCCAATTGAACCTGTCAAAGTGGTAGGCTGAGCTACAATTTTATCAGCATTACAAGCAATATAATAGCCACCTGATGCTGCCATATCGCCCATGGATACGACAACTGGTTTTTCCTCTTTTAAGTCGGATATAGCTTTCCATATTTGTTCTGATGCGTATGCACTACCACCTCCCGAATTTATGCGGAAAACAACAGCTTTTATATCATCATCTTTTTTGAGTTTTTCTATTTCATTTACTAAATATTTATCTTGTATTCCCCGAGAGCTGTTTCCTGATGTAATATCTCCAACAGCATATAGTAATGCAATAGAATTACTTGTTTTCTTGATATTCGGCATTTTTACCGATTTCATATTAGCTACGGTAGCAGACGGAATTTTTTTGTCTTTGTCAATATTTAGTAATGTGCGAAGATAAGATTTTACTTCCGTTTCGTATAACAATGTGTCAACTAAGTTTGATGCAATCAAAAAATCGGTGCCTTTCAGCATAGTTCCTAAATTGGCAAGAGAATCTATCTCTTGTACTGACATGTTTCTGGAATCAGCAAGGTCGGCTCTCATAAAACTCCAAACATCATTTAAAAAAGAACTTACCTGTTCACGGTTAGGTTCACTCATTTCCCTTTGTATAAAGGGTTCTACTGCTGACTTATAAGTTCCTACTTTAAATACTTGCATCTCGATGCCAAGTTTGTCTAATGCATCTTTAAAAAACATAACATTTGCCGATAGACCATGTACATCTACTGTGCCTTCAGGATTTACTATCACTTTGTCTGCTACAGAAGAAAGGTAGTATCCGGCTTGGGAGTACATATCGGAGTATGCAACAATAAATTTACCACTCTCTTTAAATTTTATCAACTCTTCTCTTATTTCTGCAAGAGTTGCTGTTGATGCACTAAACATGCGACTGTCTATGTAAATACCTTTTATTTTATCCTCATTTTTGGCTTTTCTAATTGCTCCAACAATGTCGTTTAACCCCATGTTTGAAACTTTATTTCCGCCAAAGGTATCGGTAAATGGGTCATTTTCGGGTATTCTCTCTTGTATTGTTCCTTCCAATACTAAATTGAGAACAGAATTCTCTTCTAAAATAAATTTTTCTTTTGTACTTAATGAATTGCTAAGAGAGCTTATCATTGTTGAGAAAAAAATGAAAGCTATAAAAGATAAGATAATGTTTGCTATAATAAAACCTACAGCCGATGCTGTCATTGTTTTTAGAAAATCTTTCATAATTAGAATAATCTTTGATTGATATGTTGCTATTAAAGAACAAAAATATAAAAAAAGTATGTATATTGCAATATAAAAACTTTGATTTTCCTTACTTTTGTTTTTTTGTTTTTCTATTAATTGAAAAGATGAATAACAAATAAAAAGGAACTATAATTGTTGCATATAAATCAGCTCTTAATGGTTAAATAAATATAAAATATTTAAAAAGCCAAATTTTATGTGCAGCGTTTTGCATAAAATTTCATCTATATAAATGTAAGCGGTAGTAATGAATGAATCACAATTGATAACGGCATGTAAGAAGCAGAATCGTAGCGCGCAAAAAATGCTGTATGAGCAATTTGCGCCTAAAATGATGGCTATATGCTTGCGATATTGTGGCGATAGAGATACCGCGAATGATCTTTTGCATGATGGGTTTGTAAAGGTATTCACGCAGATAAAGTCCTTTAAAGGGAAGGGTTCTTTTGAAGGCTGGATGCGTAGGATTTTTGTAAATATTTGTATAGAAAACTATCGGCGAGAGAAGCAGAAATATACTTTTATCGATAGTGTTGCAAATGTAGAATCTATTGAAGAAGAGACAGATATTGATGACTTTGAAGTTAATGATATTAGTAGGGAGGATATTTTGCAATTTATTAGTGAACTTCCTGATGGATATAGGACTGTTTTCAATTTAATTGTCTTTGAAAATATGTCACATAAAGAGATATCTGCTATGTTGGGAATTTCAGAAAATGCGTCCCGCTCACAATATTACAGAGCGAAAATATCTTTGCAAAGAAAGGTGCAAGATTTAATTAAAAGGAATAAATTTTAGAGAGTTAATGAAAGAGAATAATATAAAAGATAGTTTTCAGAGGAAGTTTCATGATTTTGAGGTTTCACCTCCTGCGAACGGATGGGAGCGACTTGAGTCTACACTGGAGCGGAATAGAAAAATAGTGGTGTTGAGGCGTCGTTATATTTCTGTAGCGGTGGCGGCTGTTGCAATATTACTAGTTGGTAGTTTGTTGTTGATGCAATCGCCACAAAACCTGAATAATAATATAGTGCAAACTTCTCAAGGCACTTTTGATAAAAACGATGATATAGAGCAGAATGAGCTCGAAAGTATTACACATGTAGAGAGCAAAACTCAATCTGCACCACAAAAACTATATGCCGAGATAACCAAAAAAACGAAAAATAATACCAATTCCACTCAACTTGTTAATATTCAGTCTGAATCTTATACAGATAATCAATCTTCCGGTGAAGAGGCCAAACCTGTTGATGTAAAGGAAAAACATTCAACTAAAAACGAATCAGAGCAAGAACAAATATCACCTGCTGAGGCAGAGAGACGCATGCGTGAATTTGTTGAAATAGCTGAAAAAGGATTAGTGCTTGATGAAGTAACTGATAAAAGCGACAAACCGATATTGCTGGCACTAAACGCTAGAGGAGGAATTACTCCATTTCAAACAACAGTTAATACACCCATGACACTTCGAAAAATGCATGGAAATGTAGCAAATTCTGAAAGTGCATATTTTGCAAGTGATATGGCAACAACAGGAATGCAGGCACAAAAAAACATTGCCGAGATGGAGCATTTTTTGCCTTTATCTTTAGGACTAACCTTTTCTAAAACCATAATAGACAGACTTTCAATAGAAACCGGACTTATTTATACTTATCTCTTTTCTAGAGCTAAAAATAGCAACAACCTTTACAACAATGAAGAGACTCAATATTTTCATTATTTGGGAATACCATTGTTGGTTAATTACAATGTGTTTAGTATAAAAAAATTCAATATTTATGCTTCGCTTGGCGGTATGCTCGAAAAAGATATTAGGGGAGAGTTTCGCTATATTGAAAGTAATATAGAAAACAATGAAGTTGCACGCTCTTATAAGAGTACTAATATAAAACAGAAAAATCCACAGTACTCTATGAGTGTTGGTGTGGGAGTATTATATCCAATATTTGATAAATTCAACCTTTATGGAAAAGTTGGAGGATCCTACTATTTTGATGCAAAAAATGATTATAAGACTATATATTCTGATAAAAAGATTGTTTTAGACTTAAACCTTGGTATTAGATATGATTTAGATTAAACAAATATAAAACAAAAACTTATGAAAAAGAATGTACTATTATTTACAGCTCTATTACTCGGATTGACATTTAGTTCATGTTTAAACATGGATGTAGATGAGCAGTTTTATGGTAATGATTTTGCTTATATTACAAAAAATGCTTCGGGTGTACAGATAGCTCGTATTTACAACAAGAATTTGGGCTTCCTGGCAATTACGTCTGACGAAATACAGGATGACCTGGAGTTAGGTGAGTGTTATTTTTTATATTACAAATGGTCTTCAGAGATGGGAACGTTGACAGGGGAGGATATGACTGTTTTTGAAGCAGAACTACTTGGCGACCCGGTATTTATAGAAAAAGAGTCATTGAATCTTTGTCTTGAATTACCTGCCGTAAATGAAGACTCAATACAGTACTTCTCAATGAGACCAAGAGCCTATGACAGTGGTGTTTACTCCTTTTTTGATGATAATTGGCTGATAGAGTTCTCTTATCAAGGAAAGAAAGGTGAGGTTGGAAAACTAGAATTCTATTTACTCGAAGAACAGCCTATTGATGATGAGTATATAGTTGATGTAGTATTGACAAAGTCTGGAGAGGGTGAAGGCAGTTCAAATAAAATTACAGACCATGTGGTAATTAATATGAGTAAGATAAGAGATTTTTATCCTTCTGCAGGTTCAAGTTTTAGAGATGTTGGTATAAAATTTAGATTTTATAGTTCAGATAATGATGAGCTGTACACAACATCTGTATTTCCTATGAGAGTTTTTTCTAATTGATTTGAAAAAGGGCTTAATGTTCAAAAGTAATGATGGAATCTTCTATAATTCCCATTATTACTA